>NZ_JBDJLK010000050.1:0-39994 GCF_039673335.1 Pseudomonas sp. TWI929 | reverse complement strand
GGATCGCATACCCCCTGTGGGAGCGGCTTTAGCCGCGAAGAGGCCGGTACTGCCAATTACAATGTCAGGGTCAGGCCTTTGACCAGCGCCCCCGGCAAATGACTCGACCCGGTACTGCGCTGTCCATAGGTACTGGTCGACAGAATCATCTCGCGCGCCCGGGTCAGGTCTTCCAGCTGGCTACCCAGCAAGCTGTACAGGCTGTCATCGAAGCGCATGGTGCTCACCGGCCCCTGGATCTGCCCGTTGTCCACCCAGAAGGTGGCGAAGCGGGTCAGCCCGGTCATGCGCGCCGCTGGCAGGTCAGAGTAGTTCAGGTACCACAGGTTGCTGATGTACAGCCCGGTGCCAAGCCGCGCAAGGATCTGCTCGTTGGCCAAGCTGCCGGGTGCCAGGCTGAGTGCACATGGCGACTCGTAGCTGTCGGCACCATTGGCCAGCAGTTCGAATTCGGCCGCACTGCGCGCACTGATCAGCCGTTGCAGGGCCTCGCCGTGCTGGATCAACGGCACATCCAGGCGCGGCGAGCCTTCATCGGAAAACGCCGGGCTCAACGAGCCGCTGACCTGCTCGGTGAAATTCACTAGCGGGCTCAGCCGCGCATCACCGTTATACAGGCGTTGCAAGGCGCTGTTGCCAGTGGCCAAAGCCTGCGCGGAAAACCCGCCCCAGCACAGCATGCCGGCGATTTCGTCCACCGCCGCTGGCGCCAGGTAGGCGCGGTAGCTGCCGGGCTTGAGGGTAACAGCAGGCAGGCCGAGGAAGCCCAGCTGTTCGCGTGCCTGGCGCAAGCGTGCAGTAAAGTCGTCGGCGCTCCACAGTTGGCCGGCGTAGTTGGCCTTCACCGCCTCGCCGTTTTCGTGGAACAGGCTCCAGTCGAAATTGAAGCTGTTGGCCTGGTGCCAGCCGAAGGCCCCGAACGAGCTGGCGAAGCCCCGGCAGATCGGGCCGGCGGCGTAGATGCCGACCAGGTCCAGGTCGCCGGCTTCGCGGTCGAGCAGGGCCAGCACTTCGCTCAGTTCGGGCAGTGGTTGTTCCTGCTGGCTGTGGCTCTGCCAGGCGCTTTCGTCCAGGCGCAGGTAAGGGTCGACGGCCAGCAGCGGCAGGGTCTGGCGCAATTGCGCCAGTGCATCGGCCAGGCGCTGGCGATCCAGCTGCGAGTCGCCACTCAAGGTCACCTGCTGCTCTGCCTGGCGGCCATCACGGATCAGCCGCAGTTGCGCGCTGGCCTGGCTCACTTCGCCAGCCTGGCGCACCTTGGCGTGGTTGAAACGCACGAACTGCGACTGTTCGGCGCTGTAGCCGAGGGTGAACTGCTCGCCTGCTTGCAGGGCGGCCCGCACATCCCCGACCAGGGCTTCGAATGCGTGTTGCATCAGGCGTCTCCTCCGAATACGTCGATCTGGCGGAACACACAGGCTGGCGAAGCGTGCCCCACGCGCACCACCTGGTTGGGTTCGCCCTTGCCGCAGTTGGGTGTGCCCAGTACCTGGAAGGTGCTGCGGTCGCCGACCGCCACCAGGTTGCGCCAGAACTGCGCGGAGATGCCACGGTAGTTGGGGTTCTTGACGATGCCCTTGAGCTGGCCGTTCTCGATCAGCTGGCCCCATTCACAGCCGAACTGGAACTTGTTGCGCGCATCGTCGATGGACCAGGAGCGGTTGGTACGCATCAGGATGCCGTGCTCGATGCCCCCGATCAGCTGATCGAGGGATTGGTCACCCGGCTCGATGTTGAGGTTGGCCATGCGGTCGATCGGTGCACGGTTCCAGCCGCAGGCACGGCTGTTGGCCACGCCATCCAGGCCCGAGCGGAATTGTGACAGTGCGCCGCCCAGTGGGCGCTGCAGCAGGCCGTCGCGGATCAGGAACTGCTTGCTGGCGGCGCTGCCGTCGTCATCGAAGCTGTAGCTGGCCAGTTCTTCACCGATGGTCGGGTCGAAGGTCACGTTCAGCAGGCTGGAGCCGTATTGCAGGTGGCCGAAGTCGCTGGCTTTGACGAAGCTGGTGCCGGCGTAGTTGCGCTCGTCGCCGAGAATGCGGTCCATCTCCAGCGGGTGGCCGATCGACTCATGGATCTGCAGCATCATCTGGTCGGGCATCAGCAGCAGGTCGCGTGGTCCGCTGGGGGTGTTCGGTGCCAGCAGTAACTGCAGCGCTTCGTCAGCCACCTGGCGCGCGGCGCCGACCAGGCCACAGCGCTCGATGATTTCGAAACCGCCCTGCTGGCCGAAGTTGTCGCGGCCCAGGCTGCGGCTCTGGCTGTCCTGGCCGTCGCTGGCGGTCACACCCAGGCCCGGGAACAGGAAACGCTGGGCATGGCGCAGTTCGGCGCCGGCCGAGTTCAGGTAGGTTTGCTCGACCAGGGTCAAGCCCAGGCTGGCCTGCCAGTCCACCAGGCGGCTGTCCTTGGGCACGCTGGCCGATTCGGCGGCGAGCAGGCCAAGGCAATCGGCAAGGCTGGGCACGGGCTGGTCAAAGTTGGGCGAGATGTGGTCGTGGCGGGCGCTGGTCACCGGTTGCTCGAGCAGGTCCAGCAGGCTGTGCCGGGCAATTTGCCGGGCCAGTGCCTCGGCTTGCTCCAAGGCGCGTTGCAGACCCCTCTGGGACAGGTCGGCGGTGGCCGCGTAGGCCTCAACGCCATTGACCCGCACGGTGAGCATGGCGCCCTCGTCCTGGCTGAAGAAGGGTGGCTCGGCCACATTGCGGCGAACCGACAGCGCCTGGTGCGACTGTTTCACATGGCGCAGGGAAAACAACTCGGCCGTACTGCGCAGCGCGGCAAAGCGCTGGCGCAGCAGGGCGCTGGAATCAAACATGTGGAAGCCTCCGTGTACACGGTGGCTCCCCCTAGAACCACTCGTCCTGCAATGCCCGCTCATTATGGCAGCCTGGTACTTCCCAGGTCAGGAAATAACGCGCGGCGTCGACAGGCCATCTTTCTGAATGGCGGCCTTCAACATCCCGTTCAGTTGCAATGCGACATGGTGAGAGGTGTCCGTCAGCAGGTAAAGGTGGTGTTCGGCGAAGGCGGGCAAGCCCAACCCTTCCACGAATGCCAGCGATGTATCGCCGCTTTCCAGCCCTTCGACGATACCCACTGCCAGGCCGCTGCGCATGCACGCCAGCACTGCATGCCAGTTGGCGCTTTCCAGCAGAATACGGTAGGCAATGCCGTGAGCCTTCAAGGCCTGCAAGGCCGCTTCCCGGTACGGGCAGCCCTTCAGTTGCAGTGCCAGCGGCAATGGGCGGCTGGCATCGTATGCAAACTCAGGAGCAGCGGCCCAACGTGGCTGGGTCGAGCGCAGCCACTCGCCTTGCTGCCAGTGGTCACTGCTGACTGCCACTGCCAGGTCCAGCCGCTGGCGCGCAAACAGGTCGATGAGTTCTGCGCTGGAGCATGCCACGGCTTCCAGCTCCAGTTTCGGATTGCTGGCGACAAACACCGGCAAAAAGTCGCTCATCAGGTTGGCGGCGTAGCCATCGGGTACGCCCAGGCGCACCTTGCCGGTGATCTGCTGCGGCGACAGCGTCGCCAGCAGCCGGTCATGGGCCATCAGAAAACGGGTGGCTTCACCCAGCAAGTGCCGGCCTGCCGGGGTCAGTTCCACCGACTGGTTGCTGCGGGCGAACAATTGTTGGCCGACCTTTTCCTCCAGCTTCTGGATTTGCGTGGTCACTGCCGAAGGGCTGCGGTGGACGTAGTCGGCTGCATCCTTGAAGCGGCCAAGCCGGGCTACTGCCTGGAAGGTCCGCAGTACGTTTATGTCGAGGCCTTTGCCCATGTAACCACCTGATTTGGTTGGATCGAAGCAGCGCTTCGATTTAATCAACTGTACAGGCTTTATAGCCCCTCTTACCTTGTGGTTACAGCACGGTTGCCCCTCGAAAATGCAATGGAATGATACGGATGAGCCTGAACGACTTCGTTGTAGATGCCCTCGTACACACCCCGACCTACCAGCACGCAAGGCTTTGGACTGTCGAGAATCATGAGAAGTATTCGACGCTGCTTCAGCCTGATTCAGGGCCTGAAAGTGAGCATCGATTCAATCACGAAATATTTCTGCTTATGCGCGCCCTGAATGAGCAAGGCCTGGGTGAAGACGGGTTGTGTGCCGACACGCAAGGGCAGGGCGCGCTCAAGAGCGTCATCGGCAATGTTGCCGAGCGTCTGGCGATGCTGGGCAGCGGGCGCAGCGTGCATTACGTCGAACTGGGCCCGGAGCCGGTCAAAAGTACCTGCTTGCTCAAACGAATGGCCGAGACGTCCAGCTCCATCCGTTACACCGCCATCGATATCAACCAGACGTCAGAACCCGCAATGAGCGATGCATTGCGCCCCATCGTGCAGGCTGATGGCAGCTTCAATTACATTGCTGCCGACTATCGCACCGTGACACACGATGCCTTGCGTCACGACCAGGAGCTCACCCTGATCACTTTGCTGGGGTTCCAGGAGGGCAATGAGCTGCCGGTAAGTACGGGCAGGCTGATACGCAACCTGGCAGGAGACGCCACTTACATACTTTCTGAAATGCAGGTGTATGAGCAGGGCCTGGAAGGCGCCATTCTTGCATTTTATGCCAACCGCAACATGCTTCAGTTCTCGCACATGGTTGCACTGCAACAAGGCTTCATACCCTCGGGTGAGCACGAAGCCATTCTTGTGCCTCTTCGTATTCTGGATGAGTCGATCCATGTGGCCGTGACCCTGCAGCCGGTGCAGCGCTTGCACGAGCATGGGTACCTGCTGACCAACATCTGCCTCAAATACACGCCCGAACAGTTTCGTCGCATTCGAGTTCGCCATTGCAACTGCAGTGTGGTCGACGAATTTGCCAGCGGTGACGGCTCGGTGCGCTATCAGATCGCGAAGTACCTTCAGTAGGGGCCACACAGGGACAGACACATCATGAACCTAGACACCTTACCCTTGTTCGAGCGCGGCATTGGGCGCGTGAAGCTGGCGCTCAAGTCAACCTTGAAACGCACACCGCGGCCTGCACCAATGTGCCTGACCGAGCAGAGCGTTTGGCGGGATGATTTCCTCTGCCAGCATGGGCCCACCATCAGCGACACCCGGACACTGGGTGAGCTTGGGTATGGCCAGAGCCCGCACGCAAATATCGCAGTGGACAGCATCACCGGCGCAGCGGTTGTCCATCGGCTGCTAACGCCGGAAGGTGTCGCGGTTTTGCAAGGCATCTGCACACGTCTGGAAGAACGCGCGGGTGACAGTGACTGGATCATTTCCCGGCGCACGCGGGGTGTGACGGCGCTGTCGTCGTTCATTAACGACATGATGTGCAGTCGCTCATTTCTTCTCGCTGTCTCGCGTGTTGCCGGCGTACCGCTTGTGCCTTACCCGATGCTCAATGCCCGCTCGCAGATCAATTACTTCTACCCCAAGCCTGCCGAGCAACAGCAGCAATTGGGCATGTGGCACACGGATGGCACCAACTATGTGCTGAACATCGTGCTCTCGGGCGCCTCCGACTACAGCGGCGGCGAGTTCCTATTCCACAACGGTACTGTCGACAGCTTTGATGCCCTGGATTACCGGACCTTCGAGACCGCGCAGCTCGCCGATCCTGGCGATGCCCTGTTCATCTACGGCAGCCGATTGTTCCACGGTGTTCGCCCGGTGCTCAGCGGGCGGCGCATGTCACTTGTGTTGTCATTCCATTGCCCTTACTTCACCGATGATTCCAACCGTTTCTGGCACCTGGCCTCCGACGACGGAATACCCGCCACTATCCCCAACTGGTTGAAGTTGCGGTGGGCTTTGCAGCGCTCGGCTACTCGGCAATTTGCACGAATAGGCATCGCGCCGATTACGTTCGAGGAATTGCGTCACACGAAGGCTTGATCATGCCAAGCAGTGCGCTTTACCTGATCCTGCTTCAAGCCATCTTTGTCTTGTCCTGGAGTTCGGGCTTTATTGGTGCCCGCATGGGTACGGAGGACGCAGGTGCGATAAACCTGTTGTTCTGGCGATTCCTGCTGGTCTGCGCCTGCCTGCTGCCCTTTGTCTGGCACCGGTTGCGTGCGCTGACATGGGCGCAGATCCGCTACAACGCGGTGATTGGGTTCCTCGCCCAGTTTGCGTATCTGGTCAGCGTTTACATCGCCATTCGCGGTGGGCTGCCGGCGGGGATTGCTGCCATCATTTGCGCGCTGCAACCGCTGATCACGGCATCGATGAGCAGCAAGGACCAGCAAGAGCGCAGTGGCCTGCAGGAGTGGTTGGGGCTTGGGATCGGGTTTGCCGGTGTCAGCATGGTTATCCTCGGTGAGTACAACCTGTCTACGACCCGCCTTGACCCTTGGCTGTACGCCCTGCCGCTGATCGCCGCGATCACGCTGTCCATCGCCACGCTCTATCAGCGGCGGCAATCGGTCATGGCAACGGGCCACAGCAAGGACGGGCTGCTGATGCCGTTGTTCCTGCAATCGACTGCAACGTTGTTACTGCTCACCGCTACAGGCTTACCGTTTGGCTTGATCGAAGTCCCTGCCAGTACGCAGGTGTGGACGGCCGTTGCATGGCTGACGTTGTTCTCGACCTTCATTGCCTACTTGAGCCTGTGGATACTCTTGACCAGGCTCTCGGCAACCCGCGTTTCAGCACTGGTCTACCTGGAACCGCCGGTCACGTTGTTGTGGGCCGCGTTGATGTTCGGGGACGCAATTCATTGGACAACTTATGTGGGTATTGCGGTGGTTGCGGCAGGCATAGCCATCACTCGCAACCCGCGCAGATCGAGGCGGGTGGCGAGTGTGGAACACGGTAGTGCGCCTTAGAACCACTCGTCCTGCATGGCCAGGCACGTGTTGTCGCGCGCCTCGAGCAATGCCAGCTCGTTATGGCAGCCCGGTATTTCCCAGGTCAGGAAATAACGTGCGGCTTGCAGCTTGCCTAGGTAGAAGTCGCGGTCGGCAGGGCTGCCCTTGAGCAGGCCAAGCTCGGCGTGAACTGCCTGTTCCAGCCAACGCCAGCCAATTACACAGTGGCCGAAGGCCTTGAGGTACAGGGCCGAGTTGGCCAGGGCGCCAGCGACTTTGCCTTGGGCCAGGTCACCGAGCAGGGCCAGTGTTACACCTTGCAGGCGGTTGACCAGTTGCTCCAGCGGCTGGCGTAGCGGGTCAAGGTTGGGGTGATGGCTGGCACGCTCGCCGGTGGCGGCGATCAGGCGGATCAGTTGCTTGAGGCCGGCGCCATTGTTCTGCGCCAGCTTGCGGCCGAGCAGGTCGAGCGACTGGATGCCCTCGGTGCCCTCGTGGATCGGGTTCAGGCGGTTGTCGCGGTAGTACTGCTCCACCGGGTATTCGCGGGTATAGCCGTGGCCGCCGAGGATCTGGATCGCCAGTTCGTTGGCCTTGAGGCAGAACGCCGAGGGCCAGGACTTGACGATTGGGGTCAGCAGGTCGAGCAGCTCCTGCGCCTGTTTGCGGGTGTTTTCGTCGTTGGCGGTCTGGGTGTCGTCGAACAGGCGTGCGGCGTACAGGCCGAGGTCGAAGGCGCCTTCGACATAGGCTTTCTGTGTCAGCAGCATGCGTTTCACATCGGTGTGTTCGATGATCGGCACCGCCGGGCTGTGCGGGTCTTTGTTGTCCGGCAACCGGCCCTGCGGGCGCTGGCGGGCGTATTCCAGCGAATACAGGTAGCCGGCGTAACCGAGCATTACCGCGCCCATGCCGACGCCGATACGCGCCTCGTTCATCATCTGGAACATGCAGGCCAGGCCTTGGTGCGGCTGGCCGACCAGGTAGCCGACGCACTGGCCGTTGTCGCCGAAGTTGAGCGCGGTCGACGTGGTGCCGCGCCAGCCCATCTTGTGGAACAGCCCGGCCAGCAGCACATCGTTGCGCAGGCCACGGCTGCCGTCCGGGTTGACGTGGTACTTGGGTACGATGAACAGCGAAATGCCCTTCACCCCGGGTGGTGCGTCCGGCAGTTTGGCTAGCACCATGTGCACGATGTTTTCCGACAGCTCGTGGTCGCCGCCGGAGATGAAGATCTTGTTGCCCTTGAGCCGGTAGCTGCCATCGCCTGCAGGTTCGGCGCGGGTGCGGATATCGGTCAGCGAAGAGCCGGCGTGGGGCTCGGTCAGGGCCATGGTGCCGAAGTAGCGGCCCTCAATCATCGGCTGCAGGAACAGGCGCTTCTGCTCTTCAGTGCCGAAGCTCTCGATCAGGTTGGCCGCGCCCATGGTCAGGAATGGGTAGGCCGTGGTGCCGGCGTTGGCGGCCTGGAAGTGGGCGAAGCAGGCTTGCGAGACCAGGCTGGGCAGCTGCATGCCACCCACTTCGAAATCGCGGTTGGCGTTGAGGAAACCGGCTTCGAGGAAGGCGTCGACGGCGGGCTTCACCTCGGGGATCAGTTCGGCGCGGCCGTCGACGTAGCGCGGCTCGTTTTCATCGGCCTTGCGGTTGTGCGGGGCGAAGAACCTTTCCGCGATAGTGCGTGCAGTGGCCAGGGCGGCGTCGAAGGTTTCGCGGCTGTGCTCGGCGAAGCGCGGGCGCTGGGTGAGGGCTTCGGCGTCGAGGACTTCGTAGAGTTCGAAGGCGAGGTTGCGGGGGCTGAGCAGGGTCTCGGGCATGGGGGCGGTCCTGAGGCGGGATGCTGCGAGTGTAGGGGGGCGGGCAGGATGAGGGGAGGTTAATAGGTTTGGGTGATATGGATTGAGAAGGGGTGGGATACCTGTGCGGGCCCGTTCGCGGGTGAACCCGCGAAAGGGCCCGCACAGGCGCAGAAAAAATGAAGACGTTTCCCACAATCCAGAACGGAGTTGGACTACTGCGGAGCAAGTGCCATTTGGTCTTGAATGGGCGCTTTGGTGTTCACAAGGAAGCGTTTCAGATGAGTGATGTCCATAACAATGACTTGACAGATGCCGGCGGCAATCAAGTGCCCTTCTTCATAGTCTCGCCCATGAAGTTTGGCGTAATGACCTTCTTCACCCTGGGCTGGTACTGGCTGTATTGCTTTTATCAAAGCTGGAAGCTGCATAGAGCGAGAACGGGTGAGAAGGTCAGCCCATTCTGGCGAAGCGCTTTTGCCGTGTTCTTCATCTATCCAATATTGAGAAGGGCGAATGACCATATTCGCGACTCAGGTCGAAGCTATCCATGGTCCATCCTGGGGCTCACGCTGGGCTATTACGGTATGGGTGTTGCCTGGGTGGTTGCCAGCGTTGTTCTGGAGAGCCAACCGTGGGAGGCCTTTTTTGCGGGGGTGGTGTTTCATGCCGCTTGGCTGATCGTTATGGTACCCATGCAAAAAGGCACCAACTTTAGCGCGGGTGATGAAGCAGGGGTGGCCAACAGCCGTTTCACGTTGGCCAATTGGATATGGATGTTGCTGGGTGTCTCGCTTACAGCAGCACAGCTGTTTGCTTTGATCGCAGTTTCATCCATGGTTTGAGCGGATTTCGCTCCTACATTTGTTGCAACCTGCCAAACCATGCCAGGCCATGGTTGCCCGCCTTGTTGGCCTGACGGTATCGCCGCGTTGGCGCTGTTGTCGCACCACCTGCCTTTAGTCATGCGCCAGGCATGACAACCATGGCCTCACAGGCATGGCCACGTTGCAACAAATGTGGGAGCGGCCTTGCGTCGCGATGCGCCTGGGCGGCGCTCGATCTCACAGGCGCTGAAACTGCCGTGGCGAGCACCTGTCAGCCCAACCCTCAATCTCAAGACGAACACCCATAAAAAAAGGAGAGCCAAAGCTCTCCCTTTTCTTCAACAACCCTCAGCCTCAGCCAATGGTCATCAAGCTGGCATTACCCCCCGCCGCTGCAGTGTTCACACTCACCGCGCGCTCGATCACCAGTCGCTCCAGCGCAATCTGATGATCCCCGCTGGACAGCCCGTGCACACCCACGATCGCCCCGGCACGCTTGGCCACCTGCTGGCAAACGCCGCGCAGCTGGTCCGAGTCGCCATGGTGGATCACGGCGTCGAACGCCACTTCATCCTTGTTCCAGTCTGCCACCAGCTTGACCTTGGCCTGCAGCTCACGCGGCAGGCGATTGCGCAGGCCCTTGCCCGGCTCGCCGTCAGCCCATACCGCCGAGCTGCCGACCGCCAATACTGCGGCAAACTGCGCCAGCAGGTCGGCTTCGTTGTCGGCCAGGCACAGCACGTGCTCGCGCGGCAGAATGGTGTAGCTGTTGCGCTCGCCGGTCGGGCCTGGCAACAGGCGGGCGATGCCGCTCTGCGACTGGCTGGCGAACTGGTTGCACAGCGCGGCCAGGTCGGCCAGCTGGTTGCTCTCGGCCCAGGCCTTCAGACCGTGCAGCGGCTTGATCAGCTGTTCGTGCAGGGTACGGTCCGGCTTGCCTTCGCCGTCCTGCTGCTGGAAGTGGCGGCCAATCGCGTCGGCCGGGCGGGTCGACAGTAGGCGGTACAGGTACAGCGGGCCACCGGCTTTCGGGCCGGTGCCGGACAGGCCTTCACCACCGAATGGCTGCACGCCCACCACTGCACCAACGATGTTGCGGTTGACGTACATGTTGCCGGCGTTTGCGGTTTCCACCACCTTGGCGATGGTCTCGTCGATGCGGGTATGCACGCCGAGGGTCAGGCCGTAGCCAGAGTTGTTGATCTGCTCGATCAGCTGGTCGAGGTTGCGGCGGTTGTAGCGCACCACGTGCAGCACCGGGCCGAAGATTTCACGCTTCAGCTCGTCGAAGCTGTCCAGTTCGATCAGGGTCGGCATGACGAAGGTGCCGCGCTTGATCTCGGCAGCATCGGCGATGGCGACCTGATAAACCGAACGGCCTTTTTCACGCATGCCCTGGATGTGCTTCTCGATGCCAGCCTTGGCTTCGGCGTCGATCACCGGGCCAATGTCCACGGCCAGGCGGTCCGGGCAGCCCAGGCGGCTTTCGGCCATAGCACCCTTGAGCATTTCGATTACGCGGTCGGCGGAGTCTTCCTGCAGGCACAGCACGCGCAGGGCCGAGCAACGCTGGCCGGCACTGTCGAAGGCCGACGACACCACATCGATAACCACCTGCTCGGTGAGTGCCGAAGAGTCGACGATCATCGCGTTCTGGCCGCCGGTTTCGGCGATCAGCGGGATCGGGCGGCCCTGGTTGTCCAGGCGGCCGGCGACGTTGCGCTGCAGCAGGCGGGCCACTTCGGTGGAACCGGTGAACATCACACCTTTGACGCGCTCGTCACCGACCAGGCCGGCACCGACGGTTTCGCCGCGGCCTGGCAGCAGTTGCAGCACGCCTTCCGGAATGCCGGCTTCCAGCAGCAGGCGCACGGCCTGGGCGGCGATCAGCGGGGTTTGTTCGGCAGGCTTGGCCAGCACCGGGTTACCGGCAGCCAGGGCGGCGGCCACCTGGCCGGAGAAGATCGCCAGCGGGAAGTTCCACGGGCTGATGCACACCACCGGGCCCAGCGGGCGGTGGGCGTCGTTGCTGAAGTCGTTGCGTGCCTGCACCGCGTAGTAGCGCAGGAAGTCCACGGCTTCGCGCACTTCGGCGATGGCGTTGGCGAAGGTCTTGCCGGCTTCACGGATCAGCAGGCCCATCAGCGGCTGGATCTCGGCCTCCATCAGGTCGGCGGTGCGTTCCAGAATGGCGGCACGTTCCGCTGGCGGGGTGGCCTGCCAGATCGGTGCGGCATTCAGCGCGCACTGGATGGCGTTGTCGACGTCGGCGACAGTGGCTTCCTGCACATGGCCGACCACGTCGCGGTGGTCCGCCGGGTTCAGAACCGGCGCGGCAGCGCTTTCGCTGGCAGCGCAGGCCAGCAGCGGGACGGCCTTCCAGTCGTTGTGAGCGGTGGCCAGCATGGCGCAGGACAGCGACGCCAGGCGGTGTTCGTTGGCCATGTCGATGCCGGCCGAGTTGGCTCGCTCGTTGCCATACAGGTCACGCGGCAGCGGAATGCGCGGGTGCGGCAGGCCGATGCTGCCTTCCTGGGTGCCCATGCGCTCAATGCTGGCGACCGGGTCGGCAACCAGTTCCTGGATGGAGATCGAGTGGTCGGCGATGCGGTTGACGAACGAGGTGTTGGCACCGTTTTCCAGCAGGCGACGCACCAGGTAGGCCAGCAGCGTTTCGTGGGTGCCGACTGGTGCATAGACGCGGCACGGACGGTTCAACTTGCCATCGGCAATTTTGCCAACCACTTGTTCGTACAGCGGTTCGCCCATGCCGTGCAGGCACTGGAACTCGTACTGGCCCGGGTAATAGTTCTGCCCGGCAATGTGGTAGATGGCCGACAGGGTGTGGGCGTTGTGGGTGGCAAACTGTGGGTAGATGGCTTCCGGTACGGCCAACAGCTTGCGGGCGCAGGCAACGTAGGACACGTCGGTGTACACCTTGCGGGTGTACACCGGGTAGCCTTCCAGGCCTTCGACCTGGGCGCGCTTGATCTCGCTGTCCCAATAGGCGCCTTTCACCAGGCGGATCATCAGGCGGTGGCGGCTGCGCTTGGCCAGGTCGATGACGTAGTCGATCACGTACGGGCAGCGCTTCTGGTAGGCCTGGATAACGAAGCCGATACCGTTCCAGCCCGCCAGCGAAGGCTCGAAGCACAGGCGCTCGAGCAGGTCGAGCGACAGCTCCAGGCGGTCGGCTTCTTCGGCGTCGATGTTCAGGCCGATGTCGTACTGCTTGGCCAGCAGGGTCAGCGACAGCAGGCGCGGGTACAGCTCTTCCATCACGCGCTCGTACTGGGCGCGGCTGTAGCGTGGGTGCAGCGCCGACAGCTTGATCGAGATGCCCGGGCCTTCATAGATGCCGCGGCCATGCGAGGCCTTGCCGATCGAGTGGATGGCCTGCTCGTAGGACGCCAGATACTTCTGTGCATCATGTTCAGTCAGAGCAGCCTCACCGAGCATGTCGTAGGAATAGCGGAAGCCCTTGGCCTCGAAGCGGCTGGCGTTGGCCAGGGCTTCGGCGATGGTTTCGCCGGTAACGAACTGCTCGCCCATCAGGCGCATGGCCATGTCGACGCCCTTGCGGATCATCGGCTCGCCGCTCTTGCCGATAATGCGGGTGAGCGAGGAGGTGAGGCCGGATTCATTGTGGGTGCTGACCAGCTTGCCGGTCAGCAGCAGGCCCCAGGTGGCGGCGTTGACGAACAGCGACGGGCTGTTGCCCAGGTGCGGCTGCCAGTTGCCGGTACTGATCTTGTCGCGGATCAGCGCGTCACGGGTGCCCTTGTCGGGGATACGCAGCAGGGCTTCGGCCAGACACATCAGTGCCACGCCTTCCTGCGACGACAGCGAGAATTCCTGCAGCAGGCCCTGGACGATGCCGGCACGGCCGCCAGCGCTCTTCTGGTTGCGCAGTTTTTCGGCGATGCCAGCGGCCAGCTTGTTGGTGGCCTCGGCCAGCGGCGCGCTCAGGCGGGCCTGCTCCAGCAGCATCGGCACCACTTCCTGCTCGGGGCGGCGGTAGGCGGCGGTGATCGCCGAGCGCAGTACCGACTGCGGCAGGATGCTCTCGGCGAACTCGAGGAAGCACTGGTGGCTGTGGTCGGCTTGGACTTCACCAGCATCGTCGGCCAGGCTGCTGGCATGACCGTTGAGTTCGGTCAGGGTGGCACCACCCTCGAGCTTCTCCAGGTAGTTGAAGATCGCTTGCTTGATCAACCAGTGCGGCGTGCGGTCAATGGACTGCGCTGCTGCCTTGAGTCGCTCACGGGTCGGGTCATCGAGTTTGACCCCAAGGGTGGTCGTCGCCATTTCTTATCCTCGTTATTGCCACGGTTGTGGCCTAAGCTGACGCCAAGATTATCCTGTAGGACAATTCGGGTGCAACCAGGTGCAACCCGAATTTTTCGGGTAAGAGGTGCAACTCGTCTGACAAATATTTCCATGCCGGGTAAAGGGTCGTTTTTGGTGCGCTTTTGTCTTAAAAACGACGTTTATGCTCCAAAAAGGAGCAAAAAATCCGCTTTATCGAAAAATGCACGGTCAGGTGCAACTTGCAAATGAAAAATGGTTGCACCCGCTTTGCGTTGTTGCATAGCATTCGCCGCCTGGGTGCAACCGCCATCGCTGCGGTTGTGCATGAGATAAAAACAAACGCCAGGGCACACGCATGGGCAATCCACTAACGATCACTTTCGTGATCTACATCGCGGCAATGGTGCTGATCGGCTTCGCCGCCTATCGCTCCACCAACAACCTTTCCGATTACATTCTGGGCGGTCGCAGCCTGGGTAGCGTGGTTACCGCGCTGTCTGCCGGCGCCTCCGACATGAGTGGCTGGCTGCTGATGGGCCTGCCGGGCGCCATCTACTTCTCGGGCCTGTCCGAGGCCTGGATCGCCATCGGCCTGACCGTTGGTGCCTACCTGAACTGGCTGTTCGTGGCCGGCCGCCTGCGCGTGCAGACCGAGCACAACGGTGACGCGCTGACCCTGCCGGACTACTTCTCCAGTCGTTTCGAAGACAATAGCGGCCTGCTGCGTATCATCTCGGCGATCGTCATCCTGGTGTTCTTCACCATCTACTGCGCCTCCGGCATCGTTGCCGGTGCCCGCCTGTTCGAAAGCACCTTCGGCATGCCGTACGAAACCGCCCTGTGGGCTGGCGCCGCAGCCACCATTGCCTACACCTTCGTCGGTGGTTTCCTGGCGGTGAGCTGGACCGATACCGTGCAGGCATCGCTGATGATCTTCGCGCTGATCCTGACGCCAGTGATCGTGCTGATCTCCACCGGCGGCTTCGACACCACCTTCGCGGCCATCGAGGCAGTAAACCCAGCCAACTTCGACATGCTCAAGGGTGCTACCTTCATCGGCATCATCTCGCTGATGGGCTGGGGCCTGGGCTACTTCGGCCAGCCGCACATCCTGGCGCGCTTCATGGCGGCCGACTCGGTGAAGTCGATCGCCAACGCCCGCCGCATCTCCATGACCTGGATGATCCTGTGCCTGGCCGGTACCTGTGCCGTGGGCTTCTTCGGTATCGCCTACTTCTCGGCCAACCCTGACCTGGCCGGCCCGGTTACCGAGAACCACGAGCGTGTGTTCATCGAGCTGGCGAAGATCCTGTTCAACCCGTGGATCGCCGGTGTGCTGCTTTCGGCCATCCTGGCGGCGGTGATGAGCACCCTGAGCTGCCAGCTGCTGGTGTGCTCCAGTGCCCTGACCGAAGACTTCTACAAATCCTTCCTGCGCAAGAACGCTTCGCAGCGTGAGCTGGTGTGGGTCGGCCGCCTGATGGTACTGGCCGTGGCCCTGATTGCCATCGCCATGGCTGCCAACCCGGAAAACCGCGTTCTGGGCCTGGTGGCTTACGCCTGGGCCGGTTTCGGTGCTGCCTTCGGTCCGGTGGTGCTGATTTCGGTGCTGTGGAAGGGCATGACCCGTAACGGTGCGCTGGCCGGTATCGTGGTGGGTGCGCTGACCGTGATCCTGTGGAAGAACTTCGACACCCTCGGGCTGTACGAAATCATCCCGGGCTTCCTGTTCGCCAGCATCGCCATCATTGTGGTGAGCAAGCTGGGCAGCCCTTCGCAGGCAATGGTCAAGCGCTTCGAAACTGCCGATGCGGCGTATCACGCTGACAAGTAACACCCGTTGAGTCGGCGGCGCCTGCTTCGCGGGCTTGCCCGCTCCCACAGGATTTGCACTGAACCTGAAACCAGTGCGATCCCCCTGTGGGAGCGGGCAAACCCGCGAAGAAGCCGTCGCCGATCGACAGCCAGGCCTGACTCCGCCTGCAAGGCAAGGTAAACTTGCCGCCTTCGCAGGAGTTGCCATGAACTATCGTCACGCCTTCCACGCCGGCAACCACGCCGACGTCCTCAAACACATCGTGCTGACCCGCCTCATCGCCCTGATGTCGCGCAAGGAGCAGCCGTTTGCCTACATCGATACCCACGCAGGCCTGGGCCTGTACGACCTGCAGGGCGACCAGGCAAGCCGCACCGGCGAGTACCTGGAAGGCGTTGCCCGCCTGTGGAACCGCGATGACCTGCCGGCCATGGCTGACGATTACCTGCGCATCATCAAGCGCCTGAATGCCGATGGCGAGTTGCGCTACTACCCAGGTTCACCCGAGCTGGCTCGCCGCCTGATGCGCCAGCAGGACCGTGCCCTGCTCAACGAGAAGCACCCGGAAGACGGCCCGCTGCTTAAAGAAAACATGAAAAAAGACCCGCGCGTGACCGTGCACCTGGGCGAAGGCTGGCATGTGCCGCGGGCCTTGCTGCCGGTGCAGGAAAAGCGTGCGATCATGCTGATCGACCCACCGTTCGAGCAGGCTGATGAGCTCAAGCGCTGTACCACTGCCATGAAAGAGGCGATTGGCCGCATGCGCCAGACGGTCGCGGCCATCTGGTACCCGATCAAGGACCAGCGCTCGCTGACCCGCTATTACCAGGACCTGACCAGCACCGGTGCGCCGAAGTTGCTGCGGGTCGAGCTGTATGTGCACCATCAGGACAGCCCGCAAGGGCTCAACGGGTCGGGCCTGGCCATTGCCAACCCGCCGTGGGGGCTGGAAGAAGAGCTTAAAGAGCTGCTGCCATGGCTGGCCAAGGAGCTGGCGCAGACCGCTGGCAGCTACCGCATGGACTGGCTGATCGCTGAGTAAGCCAACAGCGCGGATCCATGAAACTCATGCGGTGTGGCTGAAATCCTGGGGCCGCTGTGCGGCCCTTTCGCGACGCAAGGCCGCTCCCACAGGGGTTGCGCTATCCCTGTGGGAGCGGCCTTGTGTCGCGATCGAGGGCGCAGCCCTCGCAGAGGCATGCGCGTACTGCGCTTTGCGTTATAATCCCGCCCTTTAGTCGCCACCCGCCCAATAGGCCGCTGGCGCATTTCTACCGAATGAAGAGGCTAATCCCTTGGCATTGACGATTCTTGGCCTGTCCGGCGCCCTTAGCCATGACCCTTCCGCGGCCCTGTACATTGACGGCAAGCTGATTGCCGCCGCCGAAGAAGAGCGCTTCGTGCGTGACAAGCATGCGAAGAACCGCATGCCCTACGAGTCGGCGAAGTTTTGCCTGGAACAGGCAGGCATCAAGCCATCCGACGTTGACGTGGTAGCCATCCCGTTTGCCCCGATCAGCCTGTTCGGCAAGGCGCGCTGGCACTACGCCAAGCGCTATTGGTACGCCCCGGACCGCGCCCTCGACGCCATCCTGATGGGCAACCGTCGCTACAAGCGCTACCGCAAGAAAATCGTCTGGTGCCTGGAGCAGCTGGGCTTCGACCCGAAAAAGGTCAAGATCGAGCCAGTCGAGCACCACCTGGCGCACGCCTCCAGCGCCTATCATTGCTCGGGCTTCAAGGAAAAAACCGCGATCCTCGGCATTGACGGTAAAGGCGAATACGCCACCACCTTCTTTGGCTATGGCGAAAACGGCAAGATCCACAAGATCAAGGAATTCTTCGATCCGGACTCGTTGGGCGGCCTGTACGGTGCAATCACCGAGTTCCTCGGCTTCGAGATGCTCGACGGCGAGTTCAAGGTCATGGGCATGGCGCCGTATGGCGACGCCAGCAAGTACGACTTCTCGCGCCTGGCCAGCTTCGAAAATGGCGAACTGGTGATCAACACCGAGTACGCCAACGTCATCGGCCTGCGCCGCCATAAAGAGAAGGGCAAAGGTTTCTACTTCTCGCCGAAGCTGATCGAATGGCTGGGCCCCAAGCGCGAAGGCGACATCGCCGACGAGCCGTACATCCATTACGCGGCGAGCATGCAGGCACTGTTCGAGAAAATCGCCCTGCAGATGATCGACCACTACCTGGGCGACACCCTGCGTGAAACCGGCAAGCTGGCCTTCGCCGGCGGCTGCGCCCTGAACGTCAAGCTCAACCAGAAGATCATCGCCCGCCCGGACCTGAAAGAGCTGTTCGTGCAACCGGCTTCCGGTGACGCCGGTACTGCCGTCGGCGCTGCAGCCTATGTTTCCCACGCCCGTGGCGTGCCGGTCGAGAAGATGGAACACGTCTACCTCGGCCCGTCGTACTCCAACGAAGACGTGATCGCTGCCTGCGCCCGTCACCCGAACGCGCCGAAGTGGCGCAAGCTCGACGACATGCCGCAGCGTATTGCCAAGATCATGGTCGACGGCAACCCGGTGGCCTGGTTCCAGGGTCGCATGGAGTTCGGCCCGCGAGCCCTCGGTGGCCGTTCGATCATTGGCTGCCCGAGCGTGCCGGGCGTGGCCAATCGCATCAACGAGCAGATCAAGTTCCGCGAACGCTGGAGACCTTTCTGCCCGTCGATGCTCGACACCGTCGCACCGCAGATGATCAAGGTCGACCACCCGGCGCCGTTCATGACCTTCACCTTCGAAGTGGCTGAAGAGTGGAAGACCCGCGTGCCGGAAGTGGTGCACGAGGATGGTACTTCGCGTGCCCAGGTGCTCAAGCGCGAATACAACCCGCGCTACTACGACATGATGAAGGCGCTGGAAGACCTGACCGGCAACGGCGTGTCGCTGAACACCTCGCTGAACCGCCGTGGCGAACCGATGATCTGCTCGCCGACCGATGCCCTGAACATGTTCTTCGGCTCGGACCTGCAGTACCTGATCATGGAAGACATCCTGGTTGTGAAGGACGGCGCGGCCCTGTATGACCAGCCGCTCTGAACCGCGCATCCTGCAGTTCTGCCATGGCTATGACGGGCCGTTCCTGGACTGCGCCCGTCAGTACGCCAGCCTGTTCCAGGGGCGCGGCTACCAGGTCACCACGGTGTTCCTCACCGGCGCAGCCGACCCGCAGGTGGCGGCCGGCTGCGCGTCGGACGAGGTGCTGTTCCTGGAGTTCAGCTCCAAGGCCGTGCGTGGCCTGAAGCTTGGCGCTATCCGAGCACTGCGACGGATAGCGGCCGAGCGCAATTTCGCCTTCTGCATTGCCCATCGCTTCAAACCGATCTACGTGGCGTTGCTGGGTACCGGTTTGCCGGTGATCGGGGTGCACCATGCCTTTGGCGACTATCAGCGCAAAGGCCGCCGGTTGTTCGCCAACCTGTTCAGCAAGCGCCTGAGCCTGCTGGGGGTATCGGACGCTGTGCGTGATGACATGCGCCGCTGCTTGCCGCAGTGGCCTGCCGAGCGCATCCAGACCCTGTACAACCGCATCGACATCGACGCCCTGCAAGCGGCCCTGGTGCCACGCGCCGAGGCACGCCAGGCCTTGGGCCTGGATGCGCAGGCATGGATCGTCGGCAATGTCGGGCGCCTGCACCCGGACAAGGACCAGGCGACCCTGCTGCGTGGGTTTGCCCAAGCGTTGCCGGGCCTGCCAGCTGGCGCCCGCCTGGCGATTCTCGGCAAGGGCCGCCTGGAGGCCAAGCTCAAGGCCCTGGCCGCCGAGCTGGGCATTGCCGGGCAGGTGGACTTCCTCGGCCAAGTGCCGGATGCACGCCGCTATTTCCAGGCCTTCGATGTGTTTGCCCTGAGCTCCGATCATGAGCCATTCGGCATGGTCCTGCTTGAGGCCATGGTCGCCGGTGTGCCGGTGCTGGCCACCGCCTGTGGTGGTGCCCGCGAGGTGGTCGAGGGTGTGGGCGTGCTGTTCCCGCTGGGCGATGCCGCGCAGCTGGCCCAGGGCTTGAAGCACATGGCTGTGCTGGATGAGCAGCAGCGCCAGGCATGTGCTGCGCACATGCTGCAACGCCTGCGCGAACGCTTTTCCGACCAGGCGGTGCGTGAGGCCTTCTGGCAATTGCCGCAGGTTCGTGCGCTGGTGGGGCAGGCTTGATGCTCAATCGTATCCAGGCCTTCCGCGAGCGCGGTTGGCAAGCCATTGACGCCAAGGCCTATGCCGAGGCGTGGGCGCGCTTTGGCGGCAGTGTCGCCACCCATCCGTTGGTGGTCGAGCAACTGGCGGACCTGGCCCAGATCCCGGTGCGTTATCTGGGCTGGCACCAGGCCGGCGAGCTGAAGGCCGCCATTCCGACTTGGGGGCGCCACTTGGCGTTGTCCAAGGAGGTACTCAAGCGTGCCGGCAAGAAGGCCCTGTTCGACCTGGGCAATGCCGAAATCATCCTGCCAGCGGCGGCCGATGCTGCTGTGCCATTGCGCCATAACGCACGCTACCTGTCCGAACTGAACCAGGGCCGCTTCAGTGGCCTCAAGGCGCAGAAGGAGCAGCTGGCCATGGCCCGCGCCCACGAGGACCTGTCGAAGAAATTCCGCTACAACCAGCGCCGTGAACTGCGTTTGCTGGAAGAAGCGGGTGGCGTGGTCCGCCCGATCGGCGACTTCAGCGCGCAGGAAATCGCCAGTATGTACTGCGACCTGTTCCAGCGTCGCTGGGGCTTCCCGGCCACGGGTGCCGAGCGCATGGCTGAGGTGCTGGAGCGCCTGCGCGAGCTGCTGATTGGCTCGGTGTTGCTGCTCGATGGCAAGCCGATTGCCATCCAGCTGGTGTACCGCGTCGAAGCGCCGCAATGGGTCAGCGTCGAGTACATCAATGGCGGTGTCGACCCTGAAACCAAGGCCTTCAGCCCTGGTAGCGTGCTGAGCTTCCTCAATACCCAGGCAGCCTGGGAGGACGCCCGCGCACGCAACAAGCCACTGCGGTTCTCGTTCGGCCGTGCCGACCGCGAGTACAAAGACCGCTGGTGCAACCCCGTACCGGTGTATCAGGCGTGAACCGCAAGCAGCAGTTGCTCAAGCGCCACCGGCGCAACAAGCGCCTGGGCCTGTTGGCAGGCCTGGTGGCGCTGGTTGCCTTGGCTGTATTCAGCTGGTGGTGGTTGCCGCTGCTGCTGTTGCCGCTGCTCTGGGCCGCCCACGAAGCCTGGTTTGCCGACCACCTGTTCTATGCACCAGGCGAGGACTACGCCTACGACTTCGGTGACCAGGCGCGGCAAGCTCCTGCCACCCTGCACGATGGCTTGCTCAAGGCCGACTGCGAGTTGCAGGGCGACGAAACCCTGGTGCTTGAACTGCGGGTAAAAAGCAGCTGGCTGGGGCGGTTCCTCGACCCGCGCGTCGAGCTGCTGGCTGGCGAGCACGCCGATCGGCAAACCTTCGAGCGCGGTGTCGATGGTGTGCGCTTCCTCAACCTGACTGGCCTGGCCGTGCCCCTGCAAGCGGGTGCGTTGCGCCTGCGTGGCCGGCATTGCCGGCTGCAGGGCCAGCCACGCCTGTGGATAACCCCGTCGGTCGAGCTGCAACGGCGCCGGGTGATGGTGATCGCGCCGCATGCCGATGACGCCGAGCTGGCCGCATATGGCCTCTACAGCCAGGCTGACGAAGCCTGGGTGGTGACCCTGACCGCAGGTGAGATCGAGGCCGAGCACTATCAACAGATGGGCCTGGAAAAGGCCGAGGCCGCACGCCTGAAAGGCCGTCTGCGCGCCTGGGACAGCATCGCCGTGCCGCGCTGGGCTGGGGTGCCAGAGCCGCACTGCGTGCAGTTGGGCTACTTTTGCCTGCAACTGCCCGCCATGCAGGCTGCACCCGACCAGCCGGCCGCTTCGCGCGAAGCCGACCTGGCCGATATCCGTGTATTCCGCCAGTTCAACCCGTTCCCGTTGCCGGCCGACTGCGATGGGGCACCGACCTGGCACAACCTGCTGGCCGACCTGCGGGCCTTGCTGGACATGGCCAGGCCAGAAGTGCTGGTGATGCCGCACCCGCAACTCGACCCGCACCCCGACCATATCTGCGCCCAGGCGGCGGTGCTAGAGGCCCTGCAAGGCCTGGCCTGGCAGCCACAAACCCTGCTGTGCTACGCCAACCACCTGCATGACAACGACCGCTGGCCGATGGGCGATAGCGGCGATGGTGTTGCCTTGCCGCCGCAGTTGAGCGCGGGGCAGGCGTGGGCCCCGTGCAGCCTGGTATTGGGCTTGGCCACTCAGCGCGACAAGGCCATGGCCCTGGGCATGATGCACGACCTGCAGCCGCCGGCGCCGTTCAAGCGCCGCCTGCGCCGCCTGCTGCAGCGCTGGCTGGCCGGGCGGCGGCCGTCGCCTTACGGGGAGAATGAATTCTTCCGCAAGGCCGTGCGCCGACATGAATTGTTCTGGCGGCGTGAGCTGTAAGCACCCCCATGGTTGACCGCGAAGGCGCAGAGCGCCCAAGGAAAGCAATGAAAGTCCTATTTCTGGTACAGAAGGAACAGCGGGCGATTCTCGACCGCCTGTACGATGGCGTCGCGGCCAACTGCGAGTGCGACCTGCGTTGGCTGACCAGCGAAGACCAGCGCAACCTGCGCCGCTATTTCAAGCGTGAAGTTCAGGTCGAGCGCTATGACCGCATCGTGTTCTTCCTGCGCTTCAAGCAGGAGATCCGCCAGGTGGCCTTCATCCGCACCGTGCCGAACCTGGTCATCCTGGAGCACGACGCCTACCAGAACTACATCCCGTGCAAGTACACCGGCAAGTTCAGTGCCCATTACCGCCAGCTGCCATGGGCGCGGGTGATCAGTTCCGGCTACATGGTCAGCGAGCGCCTGCGCCAGGAAGGTTTCGACGCCGTATTCGTACCCAAGGGCTACGACGAGCAGTTGCTCGCCGACCAGGGGCGTGAGCGCGACATCGAACTGGCCTTCGTCGGCAGCACCAACAGCGTGGCCTACAGCGGCCGCAAGGCGCTGCTGGACGAGCTGGGGCGGGTCGAGAACCTGGTGGTAACCCGCACCAAGTCAGGTGAGGACTACTGCAACACGCTCAACCGTATTCGTTTCTTCGTCAGTGCCGACGTTGGCATGGGCGAATACATGATCAAGAACTTCGAAGCCATGGCTTGTGGCTGTGTGTTGCTGGCATACGACCAGGGCGAGGCAGAAAACCGCGCGCTGGGCCTGCAGGACATGCACAACGTGGTGTTTTATGACAGCATCCCGGCCCTTCAGGAAAAGCTCCGCCGTTTGCGCGCGGACCCTGAGCTGGCCCGGCAGATCGCAGAAAATGGCCGCCACCTGGCGGTTTCCCGTTTCAGTTTCGCCGCAGTTGGACGTAGCATCGTCGACCACATGCGCCCGGCGCTCAGGCCCCACCCGCCATTGTCTGCATGGCAGCGGCTGCGCCTGAAGCTGGGCATCTAAACAAGAGCTTTCGCACCCAGGAGCGGGTGTTGAAAGCCGATAGTCGCAATGCGGAGGGAGTCCGGTGCGCTTTTCAAATGAGAGTGACGTCACGCTTGTCGTGACCAGTTGTGGGCGGTTCGATCTGCTCAAAGACACCCTTGAGAGTTTCGATCGCTACAACACCGCGCCCATTCGCGAGGTATTCATCACCGAAGACTCCGGTGACGATGCCGTGCATGCCGCTGTGCCGGAGCATTGGAAGCCTCATTGCAAGGTGTTCGTGAACCGGCCGAAGCTCGGCCAGTTGCCGTCTATCGACCTGGCCTACAGCCACGTCAAGACACCCTTCATCTTCCACTGCGAGGACGACTGGCACTTCTATCGGCAGGGCTTCGTCGAAGACTCCCAGGCCATTTTGCAGGTCAGCCCCAACTTGTTGCAGGTGTGGCTGCGCAGCCATGCCCATGACCTGGCCGTCCACAGCCCATACATCCACCTGGGCGAGCGCCAGGTAATTGCCGGCGTGCCGTGCTACCCGCTGCTGTCCGACAAGGCCGAGTGGCAAGCGTTTTCGCTCAACCCAGGTCTGCGTCGTTTGAGCGATTACCAGCGCTGCGCGCCATTTGCCGCCTATGCTGGAGAAAAGGCGCTTTCCCGACGCTACGCTGAGTTAAATCTGACAGCGGTCACCCTGGAGGGTGATGCAGTATTGCACACTGGATTTGGTAATCACGTGACCTTGCCCATTGAAGTGGAGCGTAAGGCCAAGCGTCGTCAACGTGATCGAATGAAGCTGGCATTGACGCTGGTGGCGGGTGCCTTGATCGGCATGGGTATCACCATTTTTGTTCAATGAAGTCGCTGTCCCACCAGAAGTGAGCGGGGAGAGGGCCCATGAACATCGTCAATATGATGTGGGCGGGTGGAACGCCTTATATGTCCATCCACAAGGTACATCGGCAGGTGCTTTCGCACGCAGGGGCTGATGCCCGGATCAGCAACTGGCTGCTGCTGGGGAGCGGGCTGTGCTGTGGGCTCGGTTCCACTCGCGAGTGGCACATGCCGCAACGTGCGCTGAAAGGGCGGCACCTGTGGCGCTTGTTGCGCCCGTGGTTGCGCATGCGCCTGCGCAAGGCATTGGCCGAGGCCAAGGCAGAAATCGTGCTGCTCGATGGTGTAGGCGTGGCGCGCTTGGTGTTGCCGTTGTTGCAGCAAATTCCAGAGGTGCGTGCCAAGGTGTTGTTCCATGGCAAGACGCGCCTGACGGCCAGCGATGTGCGCCTGCTGCGTATGTTCCCGGCCGAGCGCCTGAACATCGCGGCGGTGTCGCAGACGTTAGCCGAGTCGCTTGAGCGTGACCTGGGCAGGCCGGTGCAGACCCTGCGCATGGCACTCGATCCTTCGACTTTCGTTGAGCCCCTGTTAAGCCGAGAGCAGGCCAGGCAAGCCCTACAGTTGCCTGAGGCAACCGGGATGCTGCTGGGTGCGGTAGGGCGGTTGGTGGACAGCAAAGGTTTTGCGATGCTGATCGATGCCTTCGCCAAGGCCCGCATGCACCAACCAGGCCTGCAGTTGGCAATCATCGGCGAGGGCCCCCTGCATGCCGCGCTGCAGGCACGTATCGCCGCACTTGGTTTGGCCGGGCACGTTCACCTGTGCGGCCATCGCGATGACCTGCAGCAGCTGTACCGGGCGTTCGATTGGGTGTTGGTGCCGTCGCGTTCCGAGGGCCTGGGGCTGGTAGTGCAGGAGGCCGTCATGGCCGATGTACCGGTGGTATGCAGCGACCTGCAGGTGTTCCGCGAGCAGTTGCAGGATACCGGCGGCTACCTGCCCGTTGACGATGCAAGCGCGTGGGCCGAGGCGATCGGGCGATGCGCGGCGCTCAGTGCCCCGGTAGTGGCCGCCCGGCAACGCCAGGCGCTGGCCCCGGAGCAGGCTTGGCAGGCATTTCGCAACGGCTCACAGGTCCTGCTGCGCAGCTGACGCTCAGCGCGCCAGCAGGGCTGCCTCGAAGTCGGCGAGGGGGAAGCGGTCGCCCAGCTTCTCCCGTTCGATGTAGCGCACCATATGCTGCACATTGCGACGGATCATGCGCGCCGACAGCGGCGGGCGCAGGAAGCGCATGTCGGCGACGTCGATCAGGCCGAGGCGCTGGTCGGGGGTGACCACCACATTGCCCAGGTGCAGCGAGCGGAAGTAGACGCCGCAGCGGTGCAGCTGGCGGATCAGTTCGATCAGGCGTGGCAGGTAGGTGTCCCAGCTGAAGCCGGCATCGCGCGACATCTGCAGCAGGGTGCGCCCAGGCAGCGGGCGATACAGCACGGCGGTGCGGCCTGGCAGGTCGAGCTTGTGCTGGCTGATCACTTCAAGGGTTGGAATCCCCATTTGCGCCAGGCGCGCGGCGTTGTCGACGAAGCGCTGTGAGTAAGGGCGCAGCAGCGCAGATGAAATCAGCCGCTTCCTACGAAAAACCTTGAGGAAATTTCCATCCGCGAGCAGGTAGACTTTGGCGCCATGGCTGTCTGCCTCAAGCACCTGTGCGCCGAGTGTCAGCTGATCGAAGTCGACCTGGGTGAGCCGGGAGCATTGCATGAATAGAGCCTTGTCGTCTGACGAGCAAAATGACCGGCAATAATGCCGAAAATAATGCTGTAGCACCATGGATGGTGTCTTTGATTCTTCGGGGGAGTGGATGTTGTATCAAAAAAGCTGGGCACGAGCCTGGTTAGGCTTGGGTCTGGTCTGGTTCCTGGCTGCGATTGCCTTGGCACCAAGCAACAAGATTTATCAACAGGGCCTGGTGTTGTTCCTGTGGCTGCCGACGCTGGTACTGGCGTGGTCCGCCAGGGAGGTGTTCGTGCAAGCCTGGAAGCGCCAGCCGGCGCTGTGGTTGAGCGTGGTGCTGTTGTTGGCCTGGAGCGGGCTCAGCCTGGCCTGGTCACCCGCAGAGGACCCTGGGCGCGAGGTCAAGCGCCTGATCTACATCCTGGTGTTCCTGCTGGCGTTCCCACTGCTTGCCCAGCTTGGCATGGCCCGCATTCGCCAGCTGGTACTGGTTGGTAGCGCCTTGCTGGCCGTTGCTGCGTTGGTATCGATCATCAACTTCTATGGGCTGAAGGGGCAGCACCTGCTGGCCAGGCTGGCGGGTATCGGCGAGATTTCGCACCCTATCCTGGGCGCCTATGTCATCGGTTCGGCCGTGCTCTTCCTGCTTTACGAGCCACCTCGTCAGCGTGGCATGCAGCTGTTGTGGCTGGCGGCACTGGTTTGCCTGGGGGCTTTCGCCATGCTCAGCCAGAGCCGAGGGGCGATTCTGGCCCTGGTGATCACCGTGGTAATCGCGCCGCTGTGGTTCCGTGACCGTCACAGCCGGGTGTTTTCCATCCTGGCAGTGCTTGCCACCAGCCTGGCCTTCTACGTCGTGTACGACCTGATTGCCGCACGCGGTTCGTCCTACCGGCCAGAAATTTTCCATGCCGTGTTCGACATGATTTCCGCACACCCCTGGACCGGCCTGGGCCTGGGTGCTGACTATGATGTGTTTGCAGTTGGCAAGAAGTTCGACCACTCCCACAACATGTTCACCCATGTTGCCGTGGAAATGGGCCTGCCAGGCATGCTGCTGTGGGTCATGGTGTGGCTGTTCACCCTGGGTGAAATCGTACGCGCGCGTGGCACGCTGTTCGGCAAGGTGCTGCTTGGCTTCTGGGTGTACTCGACCCTGGCCATGCAGTTCGATGCCGCCAGCCTCACCGGTACGCCGCGTGCCGAGTGGTTCATCAGCTGGCTGCCTGTGGGCCTTGCCATGTTGCTGCCATGGGGGCGTGCCGAAAATGGCGCCTGTGGTAAAATTTCCGGTTCAACCTGAACAGCGAGCTCGATAATGGCCGAAACACCGCGTCCGGCGGAGCACACCTCCAGTCTGAAGATCTACTTCCGGCTGCTGAGCTATGTGAAACCTTATGTCGGCATTTTCCTGCTGAGCATTGTCGGTTTTGTGATCTTTGCCTCGACCCAGCCGATGCTGGCCGGGATCCTCAAGTATTTCGTCGATGGGCTGAGCAACCCCGAAGCGGTGTTGTTTCCCAACGTGCCCTACCTGCGCGACCTGCAACTGCTGCAGGCGGTGCCGCTGCTGATCATCCTGATCGCCGCGTGGCAGGGCCTGGGTTCGTTCCTGGGTAACTATTTCCTGGCCAAGGTTTCCTTGTGCCTGGTGCATGACCTGCGTGTGGAGTTGTTCAACAAGCTGCTGGTGCTGCCCAACCGCTACTTCGACAACCACAACTCCGGGCACCTGATCTCGCGCATCACCTTCAACGTGACCATGGTCACCGGTGCTGCCACCGATGCCATCAAGGTGGTGATCCGCGAAGGCCTGACCGTGGTGTTCCTGTTCGCCTACCTGCTGTGGATGAACTGGCACCTGACCCTGGTCATGGTCGCCATCCTGCCGGTGATCGCGGTGATGGTCAGCGTCGCCAGCAAGAAATTCCGCAAGCAGAGCAAGAAGATCCAGGTGGCCATGGGCGACGTTACCCATGTCGCATCCGAAACCATCCAGGGTTACCGCGTGGTGCGCAGCTTCGGCGGCGAGGCCTACGAGGAGCAGCGTTTCAGCAGGGCCAGCCAGAGCAACACCGACAAGCAGCTGCGCATGACCAAGACCGGTTCGTTGTACACGCCGATGCTGCAGTTGGTGATCTACAGCGCCATGGCCGCGTTGATGTTCCTGGTGCTGTTCTTGCGCGGTGAGTCCACCGCCGGTGACCTGGTGGCCTACATCACTGCCGCCGGCCTGCTGCCCAAGCCGATTCGTCAGCTTTCGGAAGTCAGCTCGACCATCCAGAAGGGCCTGGCAGGTGCCGAGAGCATCTTCGAACAGTTGGACGAAGCGCCTGAACTGGACACCGGCACCGTCGAGAAGGAGCGCGTGGAAGGGCGCCTGGAAGTGCGCAACCTGAGCTTCACCTACCCGGGCACCGAGCGTGAAGTGCTGAGTGACATCAGCTTTGTCGCAGAGCCAGGGCAGATGATCGCCCTGGTCGGCCGCTCCGGCAGCGGCAAGTCGACCCTGGCGGCGCTGATCCCGCGCTTCT
This sequence comes from Pseudomonas sp. TWI929, assembly GCF_039673335.1. Taxonomy (NCBI): domain Bacteria; kingdom Pseudomonadati; phylum Pseudomonadota; class Gammaproteobacteria; order Pseudomonadales; family Pseudomonadaceae; genus Pseudomonas; species Pseudomonas sp. TWI929. Next base: position 11,905 of record NZ_JBDJLK010000050.1, on the reverse strand, counting down.
ATCACCACGACCAGGGGCAGATCCTGCTCGATGGCGTGGAAATCGAGAACTATCGCTTGCGCAACCTGCGCCGCCACGTTTCGCAGGTAACCCAGCACGTCACCCTGTTCAACGACACCGTGGCCAACAACATCGCCTATGGCGACCTGGCTGGCGCCCCGCGTGCAGACATTGAAGCTGCAGCAGCCGATGCCTATGCCAAGGAGTTCGTCGACCGGCTACCGAAAGGCTTCGATACCGAAGTGGGTGAGAACGGCGTACTGCTCTCCGGCGGCCAGCGCCAACGCCTGGCAATCGCCCGGGCACTGTTGAAAAACGCGCCGCTGCTGATCCTCGATGAAGCCACCTCGGCGCTGGATACCGAGTCCGAGCGGCACATCCAGGCGGCTCTGGACCATGTGATGGAAGGCCGCACCACGCTGGTGATCGCCCACCGCCTGTCGACTATCGAGAAGGCCGACCTGATCCTGGTCATGGACCAGGGCCGCCTGGTCGAGCGCGGTAGCCATGCCGAGCTGCTCGCGGCCAATGGCCATTATGCCCGCTTGCATGCCATGGGGCTGGATGAGCCGGCCAAGGCCGATATCACCTGAACCCTCCTTGATCGGGGCCGACACGGCCCCGATTGTCACGGGAATTTTCCAGGGACGATCTGGCCATAAAGCCGTCGTCTACCCTGTGCTAATATCCTGCCCCTGTTCATTATTTCCATATGGGTTGCCCATGAAGTTGTCCATGCCGCGTTTCGATCAAGCCCCGGTACTGGTGGTCGGCGATGTCATGCTCGACCGCTACTGGCATGGCGGTACTTCGCGTATCTCGCCTGAAGCGCCAGTTCCGGTGGTCAAGGTCGATCAGATCGAGGATCGCCCCGGCGGCGCGGCCAACGTTGCCTTGAACATCGCCGCGCTGGGCGCACCGGCTTCGCTGATTGGTGTCACCGGCCAGGACGAGGCCGCCGACAGCCTGGCCAACAGCCTGCAGGCCGCTGGCGTGCGCTCGGTGTTCCAGCGCATCGCGCATCAGCCGACCATCGTCAAGCTGCGGGTCATGAGCCGTCACCAGCAGCTGCTGCGCATCGATTTCGAAGAACCGTTCGCCACCGATCCGCTGTCGCTGGGGGCCGAGGTCGATGGCCTGCTCGAGGGCGTCAAGGTGCTGGTCCTGTCCGACTACGGCAAGGGCGCACTGAAAAATCACCAGAGCCTGATCCAGGCGGCGCGGGCCAAGGGCATTCCGGTGCTGGCCGACCCCAAGGGCAAGGACTTTTCCATCTACCGCGGTGCCAGCCTGATCACCCCGAACCTCAGCGAGTTCGAAACCATCGTCGGCCGTTGTGCCGATGAGGCCGATCTGGTCGCCAAGGGCCTGCAGCTGCTGCAGGACCTGGACCTGGGCGCCTTGCTGGTGACCCGTGGCGAGCACGGCATGACCCTGCTGCGTGTTGGCCAGCCGGCGCTGCACCTGCCGGCGCGGGCGCGTGAAGTGTTCGATGTGACCGGTGCCGGCGATACCGTCATCTCCACCCTTGCCGCAGCCATCGCCGCTGGCGAGGACCTGCCCCACGCGGTGGCCCTGGCCAACCTGGCGGCGGGCATCGTGGTCGGCAAGCTGGGTACGGCTGCGATCAGCGCCCCCGAGTTGCGCCGGGCCATCCAGCGTGAAGAAGGCTCCGAGCGCGGTGTGCTGGGCCTGGAGCAACTGCTGCTGGCCATCGATGATGCGCGGGCGCACAAAGAGAAGATCGTCTTTACCAACGGCTGCTTCGACATCCTGCATGCCGGGCATGTCACCTACCTGGAGCAGGCGCGGGCCCAGGGCGATCGCCTGATCGTCGCGGTCAACGACGACGCCTCGGTCAGCCGCCTGAAAGGGCCTGGTCGGCCGATCAACAGCGTCGACCGGCGCATGGCCGTATTGGCCGGCCTGGGCGCGGTGGACTGGGTGATCAGCTTCCCTGAGGGTACGCCGGAAAACCTGCTGAGCCAGGTCAAGCCGGACGTACTGGTCAAGGGTGGCGACTATGGCATCGACCAGGTAGTGGGCGCCGATATCGTCAAGGCCTATGGCGGCACGGTGAAGGTGCTGGGGCTGGTCGAGAACAGCTCGACTACGGCGATTGTCGAGAAGATCCGCAAGCACTGATTGAACGCCACTTTTTTGACCTTCACTGGTCCCTGTAGGAGCGGCCTTGTGTTGCGAAAGGCTGCTCCTACAGGGACCGAGCAGGCCCAGAATATTATTTGTGCAGTGAAGTGCGAGCCCGCTCCAGCAGTGCCCGTGCCTTGTCGCCAAACCGCTGCAGGTGCGACGCCCGCAGCGGCTTGCTCTCCACCAGGCCCTGCTGCTTCACCCAGTCCTTCCAGCGCACCCGCTCGTCCGTCACCACCCAGCCTTCCTGGCGGGCAAAGCTCTCGGCCAGGTACAGCCCACGCGTACTCGCTGGCACCAGTTGGTCCTTCTTCAGCGTATAAAGCTCAGCCAGTGGCTGGCCGTCCTTCAATGGCATCAGGTACAGGTCTGGCCGTTTGCGGTTGAGCCGCGCCACCAGTTGGTCGCCCTCCAGCCGCTCATCGACGTGGAACAGGCTAAGTTTTTTGGCTTCCTTTGGCACCTGCAGGCGCATGTCATAGATCAACTGCAGCGATGCCGTGGGCAAGTGCACATAAGCCCGTGGCCGCTCCAGTAGCATCAGCTTGCCGCAGTGCACAGGGCGGGCGGCACCGGACTCTGGGGCCAGCACGAAGTGCGGCGTTTCGCGATAGTGCAGAGCGGCGGCGTAGGGTACGGGCAGCCAGGTGTCGTTGAAGCGCCCGCCCAGCCAGCCCTCCGGGGTTTCCAGCAGGCACTCTTCGGCCACTTCCTGCACGGCCGTATGCAACGGCAGGTTCAGTTCCTGCGCCGGCACATAGCCGGAAATCAGCTTCAACACCACGTCGCCACGGTCTTGCCGGCGCTGCCGCACCAGCACCCAATAATCGCGGTTCTGCCAATGCAGGGTGAGGCGCACCGATACGCCAAGGTTGGCCAGTTCGACCACGAAGCGCTGCGCGTCGGGAAGCTGGATGGCCTTGCGCCGCTGCTGGGTCTGGGCAAAGTTCAGCGGCATGCCGATGCTCTGGTAGATCAGGCCTTCGGGCTTGGCCTCCACATGCAGTGGCAGTGTCTTGAAGTTGCTCGGGTTCTTGCGGATCAGCGTTCGCGCCACGAGGCTCCTCCTTGCGTCGGGTCAGTCTCCAGGCCCAATGGGCCAGGGGCAACTCAGTGCTGGCCCAGGATGCGGGCGACGGTGGCCACGTTGTGGGCCAGGTGCAACGGATTGATGGTGCCGACGATAGCACTGCTGACACCTGGGTGGGCGAACAGCAGCTCAAAGCTGGCTTGTACCGGGTCGACACCAGGGGCCAGGCAGATATGCCCGCTGGCCAGGGCCTTTTTCACCAGAATGGCCTTGCCGTGTTCGGCAGCGTAGTCCAGCACCGGGCGTTCTGCCTGCTCGTTGAGGTTGTAGGTGACCATGGCGCAGTCGCCCTGCTCCAGCGCTTTCAGGCCGCCGGCGACGGTCTTGCCGGACAGGCCGTAGCCGAGGATCTTGCCCTCTTGCTTGAGCTCGGCCAGGGTCTGGTAGACCTCCTGCTGTTCAAGGATCGCCAGGTCGTTGCCGTCGGAGTGCACCAGCACCAGTTCGATGCGGTCGGTTTCCAGGCGGCGCAGGCTGCGCTCCACCGAGCGGCGGGTATGGGCGGCGCTGAAATCGAAGTGCGACTGGCCATTGTCGAATTCTTCGCCAACCTTGCTGACGATCACCCATTGATCGCGTTGGCCGCGCAGCAGTGGGCCCAGGCGTTCTTCGCTGCGGCCATAGGCCGGCGCGGTGTCAATCAGGTTGATGCCCAGCTCGCGGGCCTGGGCCAGCAGCAGGCGGGCTTCATCATCACCGGGGATGGTGAAGCCGGTAGGGTACTTGACGCCCTGGTCGCGGCCCAGCTTGACCGTGCCCAGGCCCAGCGGTGAAACCTTGAAACCGGTGCTGCCCAGCGGGCGGTGGAAATTGTGCAGGGTTGGCAGGCTCATGGCAGCAGTTGCTCCCACGCCGCTACGCCAAGCGGTGGGCGTGGCAGGTCGGCCAGGTCGGCCTGTGCCTGCGGGCGAATGCCATCGCGCTCCAGGTGGCTGATGACCCGGTCGCTGAAGTCCGGTGCCAGGGCCAGCTTGGTCGGCCAGCCCACCAGCAGGCGTTGCTGGTCGGCGAGGAACGCATTGTCCGGGCGCACCAGGCCCGATTGTGCCGGTTCTGCGCGGTCGACCCGCAGGGTGGCCCAGTGCAGCTGGCCTTGGTCGACCCATGGCAGCAGGTTGGCGATTTCCTTCTGCGCCGCGGCAATTTGCGCAGCCGGTTCGCGGGCCACGCCATCGGCTTCGGCCAGGTCGCCGCCCATGTACCAGACCCACTGGCCATCGGCGGCCGGGTGGGTGGTGATGGTGACCCGCGGCTTTGGCCCGCCGCCCAGGCAGTGTGCGTAAAGCGGCTTCAGGTTGGCACCCTTGGCCAGCACCATGTGCAGCGGGCGGGTTTGCATGGCTGGCTGGCTGAGGCCCAGGGCATGCAGCAGGTCTTCGGTGCCGGCGCCGGCGCTAAGCACGATGCGCTGGGCGAGGATGTCGCGGCCATCTACACGCAGGCCGACCAGTGCCTCGCCTTCGCGCAGCGGCTCGATGTGCTCACCGGCCAGCAGGCTGTCGCCCGCCAGCTCGGCCAGGTTGGCCAGCAGGCTGGGCACGTCGATGACCAGTTCGGCCAGGCGGTAGACCTTGCCCTTGAAGGCGCGGTCCTGCAGTGCCGGCGGCAGTTGCTCGCCCTTGACCTGGTCGACCCGGCCGCGCACTGCCTTGCTGGCGAAGAAGCTGGTGAGGTTGCCGGCCAGGGTGCCTGGCGACCACAGGTAATGGGCGTCGGACAGCAGGCGGGTGCGGGTAAGGTCCAGCTCGCCGCTGCCGCTCAGGGCTTCGCGCCAGCGGCGCGGCATGTCGGCGATGGCCTCCGAGGCGCCGGTAAGGGCGCCATGCAGGGCGTACTTGGTACCGCCATGGATGATGCCCTGCGACTTGATGGTCTGCTCGCCACCAAGGCTGGCGCGCTCCACCAGCACTGTCGAGTAGCCCAGGCGGCGCAGACGTGCATTGAGCCAGAGGCCTGCGACCCCGGCGCCGACGATCACTACGTCAGTGGAAATGGCGGTTGGCATGGCGGTACCTCGAAGACTGGGACAGCTGGCAAGTATACAGGGTCAGGCACAAGGGGGCTGCTGCGCAGCCCATCGCGACGCAAGGCCGCTCCTACAGGGATCGCGCAAGCGGCCCCAAATTACTCAGGCAACCATCAATGCCCCGCCGTCTTGGAGAACAGCTGAATCACCACCACCCCACCGACAATCATCGCCATGCCCAGCATCGCCGGCACATCCAGTTTCTGCCCATAGACCACCAGCGCCGCCACACTGATCAGCACGATCCCCAGCCCCGACCAGATGGCATAGGCAATTCCCACCGGAATGCTGCGCACCACCAGGGTCAGCATCCAGAACGCAATGCCATAACCCACCACCATCAGCAGCAGCGGCAACGGCGTGCTCAGGCCCTTCACTGCTTTCATCGAAGCGGTGGCGATGACTTCGGCGCAGATGGCGATGGCGAGATAGGTATAGGCATTCATGGCAGGATCCTCCGGTTACTGGGCGGGCATTCTAGACCTAACCTGGATGGGGTAAAGTCATTACCTATCAATAATGGAGATAGGTTGATGGCCGAGCAGTGGAACCTTGAACAGCTGCGCACCTTTCTGCGCGTCGCAGAATTGCGCTCGTTCTCTGCCGTGGCCCGCGAGCAGCGCAAGGCGCAGTCGGCAATCAGCAGTGCCATCGCCCTGCTGGAAGCCGACCTTGGCGTTACCCTGTTCGAGCGCAGCAGCGGCCGGCAGCCGAAACTGACCGAAAACGGCAGCGCGCTGCTGGAGGATGCCCGTGAACTGTTGCGCCAGTGCGAACGCTTGGATGGTCGCGCGCTGGCGTTGATGCGCGGGCAGGAAGCTTTGCTACGGGTGGCCCAGGACGAAGCCATGCCCTACCAGCCGGTCATCGACAGTCTTGACGAGTTGGCCAGCCGCTACCCGTACCTGGAGGTGCAACTGGCCAGCGGCGCCCAGGGCGATGTGGCGCGCAAGCTGGTGGAGCGGCGTGCCGACCTTGGCCTGTTTTTCCACCACGAAAGCATTCCGGCATCCTTGGAGCGGCGTGCCCTGGGCAGTGTAGAGATGGTTACGGTGTGTGCAGTGGGGCACCCGCTGGCGGGCGAAGGCTGGGTCACCCGCCAGCAACTGGCCCGCCATCGACAATTGCTGATCACCCCGCAGCAAAGCGGCTACCCTGGCGGCGAGGCGATCAGCCCGCAGGTGTGGCGCGCCGACAGCTTCTATGCCATGGCCGAACTGCTGATGCGCGGCCTGGGCTGGGCCTGGCTGCCGCGGCACGTGGTGCAGTACCCGACCTACCAGGCGCACATGGTCGAACTGGACAGCGAGTGGCGGCCACCGGCCTTGGTGGCGGAACTGGCCTGGCGCCGGGATGAGCCCTTGGGCCCGGCCGCGCAGTGGCTGGCCGAGCGCTTTGCGGTGCACCTGCGCGCGATCGGGTAAACTCCGCCGCCATGAACAGAACTCTCTATACCTTGCTGTTTCACCTGGGCCTGCCGCTGGTTGCGTTGCGCCTGTATCTGCGCGCGCGCAAGGCGCCGGCCTATGGCCAACGTATCGCCGAGCGTTTTGCCTTCAAGCTGCCGTCCATGCGCCAAGGCGGCATCTGGGTGCATGCGGTATCAGTCGGCGAGAGCATTGCCGCAGCACCGATGGTGCGAGCCTTGCTCAAGGCCTACCCTGAGCTGCCGATCACGCTCACCTGCATGACCCCCACCGGTTCCGAGCGTATTCGTGCCATGTTCGCCGACGAACCGCGTGTGCAGCATTGCTACCTGCCCTACGACCTGCCGTGGACGGCGGGGCGTTTTCTTGACCATGTTCAGCCGAAGCTGGGCATCATCATGGAAACCGAGCTGTGGCCCAACCATATTCACCAGTGTGCCAAGCGCGGCATTCCGGTGGCCTTGGCCAACGCACGTTTGTCTGCGCGTTCGGCCCGCAGGTATGGGCGTTTTGCCAGGCTGACCCGGCCGATGCTGGCGCAGATGAACCTGATTGCCGTGCAGACCGAAACTGAGGCCCAACGCTTCCGCGAGCTGGGCGCGCGCCCTGAGTGCGTGCAGGTCACCGGCTCGATCAAATTCGACCTGAAGATCGACGAGCAACTACTGCCGCATGCCAAGGCATTGCGTGAGCAGTGGGGGGGCGGGCAGCGTCCGGTATGGATCGCCGCCAGTACCCACGAAGGTGAAGATGCATTGGTCCTGCAGGCGCATCGGCAGTTGCTGCAGGTGCATGGCGATGCCTTGCTGATCGTGGTGCCACGCCACCCTGAGCGGTTCGCAGCAGTGCATGCGCTGTGCAGCGAACAGTTCAACACCGTGCGCCGCTCTGCCGGTACGCCGGTGGAAGCCCAGACTCAAGTACTGATGGGCGACACCATGGGGGAGTTGTTGTTCCTCTATGCCTTGGCCGACATTGCCTTTGTCGGTGGCAGCCTGGTGGCGACGGGTGGGCACAACCCGCTGGAACCTGCGGCGCTGGCATTGCCGGTCATCATGGGGCCGCATGTGTTCAACTTCCTCGAAATCAGCGCGATGCTGAGTGAGGCGGGGGCGTTGCAGCACGTGGACAATGCCGACGGGCTGGCCGAGGCGGTGCGGCGCCTGGTCGAGTTGCCGCAGGATGCGCAGCGCATGGGCGAGGCGGGCAGGGCGGTGATGCGGGCCAATCAAGGGGCGTTGCAGCGCTTGCTCGATGGCCTGGGCAGGCTCATGCGCTGAATTCTGTGTGGCCTTCTTCGCGGGTGAACCCGCTCCCACAGGGATCGCATCAGGCCTGAGGGCGCTGATGAACCTGTGGGAGCGGGTTTACCCGCGATGAAGCCAACATCACTCTCAGGGGCGGCGCTCGAAGTTCTTCGCTGCCGCCGCAGCCAGGTCCGGCGGCAGGAAGTCCTTGTCTGGGTTGTAGTCCGGTTTCAGGTAGCGCTTGAGGTCCTGCAGGTCTTGCGGGCTCAGGGTGCCGGCCGCCTGCTTCAGGCTCAGGTTGTCGAGAATGTAGTCATAGCGGCTGTTGTTGTAGTCGCGCACCGAGGTGTAAAGCTGGCGCTGGGCATCGAGCACGTCGACGATGTTGCGGGTACCCACCTGGTAGCCGATTTCAGTGGCTTCCAGCGCGCTTTGGTTGGAGATGATCGACTGCTTGCGCGCCTGCACCTGCTCCACATCGGTGTTTACCGCACGGTGCAGGTTGCGGGTGTTTTCCACCACCTGGCGGCGCAGGCTCTCGCGCTGTTGCTCGCTCTGGCTCAGGCGCTGGTAAGCCTCACGTACCTGCGAGCTGGTCAGGCCGCCACTGTAGATCGGGATGTTCAGTTGCAGGCCGATGCTGGTTTGCTCGATGTCGCCGCTGTAATGCACGTTCGGCAGCGCCGCCGAGTTGCTGAAGCCAAGGTTGTCGTTGTCGCCTTTCTGGTACTGGGCAACTGCGTCCAGGGTCGGCGCATGGCCGGCCTTGCGCTGGCGAAGGGTTTCTTCGGCGGCGGTGACAGCGTGATTGGTGGCCAGCAGGTTGAGGTTCTGGCGCCCGGCGGTTTCGACCCAGGCCTTGGCGTCGTTGGGCGTAGGCACCTGCACCGGCAGGGTATGCACCACACCCTGGATAGAGGTGTATTCGCGGTTGGTCAGGGTGACCAGCGCTTCAAAGGCATCCTGCACCTGGCGCTCGGCGATGATCCGGTTGGCCCGTGCCGTGTCGTAGCTGGCTTGGGATTGCAAGACGTCGGTCTTGTCCGACAGGCCCACATCGAAACGCTCATTGGACTGGTCCAGCTGGCGCTTGAATGCCGCTTCCTCGGCCTTGGTGGCGGCCAGGTTGTCCTGGGCGCGGAGCACGGCGAAGTAGTTCTGCGCGGTTTGCAGGATCAGGTTCTGCTCGGTCGCCGACAGTTCCAGCGCGGCCTGTTCGTTGACTGCCTCTGCAGCCTGCAACTGGAACCAGCGGTCAGCGCGGAAAATTGGCTGGGCCAGGGTCGCGCTCCAGGAGTTGCCACTACGGTTGGTGGTCGCTGAGGGCTCGTCGAACTTGGTGCGGGTATTCTGCATCTCGGCAGCGCCCGACAGGTTCGGCAGCAACCCTGCGCGGGCCTGCGGCACCACTTCACGGCGGGCGCCATAATCGGCGCGCGCTGCAGCCAGATCGGCGTTGTTGTCCACCGCTTCCTGATAGACGCTGACCAGGTCGGTTTTGACTGTTGAGGGCACGTCCGCTGCCCAGACCACTCCGTTGGACGCACAAGACACGGCAATCGCCAGTGAAAGTTTGCGCAGCATAGAGGCAATCCTTGTACGAAATTTAATTACTGAACTGTTGAGTATCGAGCGACGGGCCAGTGTAGTGCCATGCGCACCCGGCAACAATCGCTCGGGGTGCCTTTCATCATCCACGCATTTACCCGCTTGGCTTTGCCGACCACTCCAGTCTAGACTGCGCATGTTCTTGTCGGGGTGCCTTGAAGCAAAGGCTGAGATCGCAGAGGTGCGGATCCCGTTGAACCTGATCAGGTTAGCGCCTGCGTAGGGAACAAGATTGCTCGCCTTCCCGGGGAGCCTCTTGTGCCAGGTCCGGGATTGTCACAGCTGCATGCAGCTTCAGGCACCCCCATATCCGGCACTGCACCCATCAAGGGTGCGTCCGCGCTTTTCAGGTTCACCCCGACATTCCACTGCTAGGAAGCCGTCTGGAGAGCCTGTGATGACCAAACAAGAAAAAGCGATCAACCTCAGCGAATCGGCACAAGTCGATCAGCAGTCCGTGCAACCGTTCCCGCGTTCGCGCAAAGTCTATGTCGAAGGCTCGCGCCCGGACATCCGCGTGCCCATGCGCGAAATCAGCCTGGACGACACCCCGACCGACTTTGGTGGCGAAAGCAACGCCCCCGTATTGGTCTACGACACCTCCGGCCCGTACACCGACCCCAACGTCATCATCGACGTGCGCAAGGGCCTGGCCGACGTGCGTTCGGCATGGATCGACGCCCGCGGTGACACCGAGCGCCTCGACGGCCTGAGCTCCGACTTCGGCCAGCAGCGCCTGAACGACGCCGAGCTGGCCAAGCTGCGTTTTGCCCACGTGCGTAACCCGCGCCGCGCCAAGGCGGGCGCCAACGTCTCGCAGATGCACTATGCCCGCCAGGGCATCATCACCGCCGAGATGGAATATGTAGCCATCCGCGAAAACATGAAGCTGCAAGAGGCCCGCGCCGCTGGCCTGCTGAACGATCAGCACGCCGGCCACAGTTTCGGTGCCAACATTCCGAAGGAAATCACCCCCGAGTTCGTGCGCCAGGAAATCGCCCGTGGCCGCGCGATCATCCCGGCCAACATCAACCACCCGGAAGTGGAGCCGATGATCATCGGCCGCAACTTCCTGGTGAAGATCAACGGCAACATTGGCAACAGCGCCCTGGGCTCCTCGATCGAGGAAGAAGTGGCCAAGCTGACCTGGGGCATCCGCTGGGGTTCGGACACGGTCATGGACCTGTCCACCGGCAAGCACATCCACGAAACCCGCGAGTGGATCATCCGTAACTCGCCGGTGCCGATCGGTACCGTGCCGATCTACCAGGCCCTGGAAAAAGTCAACGGCGTGGCCGAAGACCTGACCTGGGAACTGTTCCGCGACACCCTGATCGAGCAGGCCGAGCAGGGCGTGGACTACTTCACCATCCACGCCGGTGTGCTGCTGCGCTATGTACCGCTGACCGCCAAGCGCGTCACCGGTATCGTCAGCCGTGGTGGCTCGATCATGGCCAAGTGGTGCCTGGCGCACCACAAGGAAAACTTCCTGTACACCCACTTCGACGAAATCTGCGAAATCATGAAGGCCTACGACGTCAGCTTCTCGCTGGGCGACGGCCTGCGCCCTGGCTCGATCGCCGACGCCAACGACGCCGCGCAGTTCGGTGAGCTGGAAACCCTCGGGGAACTGACCAAGATTGCCTGGAAACACGACGTGCAGTGCATGATCGAAGGCCCTGGCCACGTGCCGATGCAGCTGATCAAGGAGAACATGGACAAGCAGCTGGAGTGCTGCGACGAGGCGCCGTTCTACACCCTCGGCCCGCTGACCACCGACATCGCCCCTGGCTACGACCACATCACCTCGGGCATTGGTGCGGCGATGATCGGCTGGTTCGGTTGCGCCATGCTCTGCTACGTCACGCCCAAGGAGCACCTGGGCCTGCCGAACAAGGACGACGTCAAGACTGGCATCATCACCTACAAGATTGCCGCGCATGCCGCCGACCTTGCCAAAGGCCACCCAGGCGCGCAGATTCGCGACAACGCCTTGTCCAAGGCGCGCTTCGAGTTCCGTTGGGAAGACCAGTTCAACCTGGGCCTGGACCCGGACACTGCCCGTGCCTACCACGATGAAACCCTGCCGAAGGAATCGGCCAAGGTCGCGCACTTCTGCTCGATGTGCGGGCCGAAGTTCTGCTCGATGAAGATCACCCAGGAAGTGCGTGAATACGCCGCCAAGATCGAGACCGTGGACGTGACGGTCGAGCAAGGCATGCGTGAGCAGGCCGAGCGGTTCCGCCAGGAAGGCAGCCAGCTGTACCACAAAGTCTAAGACCGCTGGGGCCGCTTTGCGGCCCTGTCGCGGGGGGGGGGGGCGGCCCCCCCCCCCCCCGCACGCACAAAGCCCCCA
>NZ_JBDJLK010000049.1:0-40783 GCF_039673335.1 Pseudomonas sp. TWI929 | reverse complement strand
CGAAAGGGCCGCAAAGCGGCCCCAGGATTTTTGCGTCACGGCGAATATTGTTGGGGCTGCTTTGCAGCCCTTTCGCGACGCAAGGCCGCTCCCACAAGTGCAGGCACCTCAGAGCGCCGCCCGCATAAGGGCAGCATCAACCCGCGTCGGTTTCAGGATGCGCCTGGTCGCTCGCACGCAACCCCCCGGCGCCACAAGTGCCATGCTTGCAGGATGCCTTCGGACCAGCGCGCGCAGACGCGCGGCCGTGGGCGAGGAGGCCGCCGCACCACGCAACCGTGACGTGACCGGCGCGCCGCAGCAGAACACGCCGGATACCTGCCCTCACAATAATTCAGGCAGGGTCCGTGATGCCGAGGTCCGCTGTATGCCTGATGAATTGCTCCACCTGCCCGTGATCCACCGCATCCTGGCCCGCGACAAGGATACCCCCGGCGCTCTGTTGCCGATCCTGCATGCCATCCAAAACGACATCGGCTACATCCCCGATGCCGCTGTGCCCGAAATCGCCCATGCCCTGAACCTCAGCCTGGCCGAGGTGCGCGGGGTGATCAGCTTCTACCACGATTTCCGCACCACACCGCCAGCGCGCCATACCCTGCGCCTGTGCCGCGCCGAGTCGTGCCAGAGCCGTGGCGCCGAGGCCTTGGCCGCGCAACTGCGCGATCAACTGGCACTGGACGACCACGGCACCAGCGCCGACGGCGCCATCAGCCTGCGCCCAGTGTATTGCCTGGGCGCTTGCGCCTGCTCGCCGGCGCTGGAGCTGGATGGCCAGGTACACGCGCGGCTCACCCCTGAGCGCCTGCGTGCATTGGTGAACGGTTGCCGGGAGGACACAGCATGCTGAAGCTATACATTCCCTGCGATTCGGTAGCCCGTGCCGTGGGTGCCGACCAGGTCGTCGATGCCCTGCAGCGCGAGGCCGAGCGCCGGCAGTTGCCGCTGGACATCCAGCGCACCAGCTCACGCGGGCTGTACTGGCTGGAGCCGCTGCTGGAGTGCGACAGCGCGCAAGGGCGCCTGGGCTTTGGCCCGGTTACCCCGCAAGACGTGCCGTCATTGCTCGATGCCCTGGCCGGCGAGCCTGGTGGCCATTCGTTGGCGCTGGGGCTGGTCGAAGACATCCCTTACCTCAAGACCCAGCAGCGCCTGCTGTTCGCCCGTGCCGGCATCACCCGCCCATTGTCGCTGGACGACTATCGCGCCCACGGTGGTTTCGCCGGCCTCGAAGCGGCCGTGGCCCTGAACGGTGCCGAAGTGGTCACCGCCGTGCTCGACTCCGGCCTGCGCGGCCGCGGCGGTGCGGCGTTCCCGGCTGGCATCAAGTGGCGCACCGTGCGTGACGCCGGGGCTGGGCAAAAGTACGTGGTGTGCAACGCCGACGAGGGTGACTCTGGCACCTTCGCCGACCGCATGCTGATGGAGGGTGACCCGTTCCTGCTGATCGAGGGCATGATCATCGCCGGCCTCGCCGTGGGCGCCGACAAGGGCTACATCTATGTGCGCTCGGAGTACCCCGACGCCATCCGCGTGCTCGACCAGGCCTTCGCCATCGCCCGTGCCGCCGGTTACCTCGGCACAGACGTAGCCGGCAGCGGCCAAGCCTTCGACCTGGAAGTGCGGGTTGGTGCTGGCGCTTACATCTGCGGTGAAGAAACCGCACTGCTCGAATCCATCGAAGGCAAGCGCGGCATCGTCCGTGCCAAGCCGCCGTTGCCCGCGTTGCAAGGCCTGTTCGGCCTGCCAACGCTGGTACACAACGTGCTCACCCTGGCTTCTGTGCCCATCATCCTGGCCAAGGGCGCGGCGTTCTACCGCGACTTTGGCATGGGCCGCTCGCTGGGCACCATGCCGTTCCAGCTGGCCGGCAACATCCGCCAGGGCGGCCTGGTGGAACGCGCTTTCGGCCTGACCCTGCGCGAGCTGGTGGAAGGCTATGGCGGCGGTACCGCCAGCGGTCGGCCACTGAAGGCCGCGCAGGTCGGTGGCCCGCTCGGTGCCTGGGTGCCACCCAGCCACTTCGACACCCCGCTGGACTATGAAGCCTTTGCCGCCATGGGCGCGATGCTTGGCCATGGCGGTGTGGTGGTGGCTGACGACACCCTGAACATGGCCAGCATGGCGCGCTTTGCCCTGCAGTTCTGCGCCGAGGAATCCTGTGGCAAGTGCACCCCATGCCGCATAGGTTCTACACGTGGCATGGAGGTGGTCGACCGGCTGATCGCCAGCAGCGACCTCACCGAGCGCCACGACCAGGCCCTGCTGCTCCGCGACCTGTGCGACACCATGCAGTACGGCTCGCTGTGCGCCATGGGCGGCATGACCGCCTACCCGGTGGCCAGCGCCCTCAAGTACTTCCCCGCCGATTTCGGGCTGACCACCACGGAGGCCGCGCAGTGATCAATTTCTTCGACCCCGCTTCTGATAAAAGCAGCGACCTCGGCACCCCGGCCCGTGACAGCGAGGTGCAGGTCAGCCTGAGCATCGATGGCCGTGCCATCAGCGTGCCCGCCGGCACCTCGGTGATGCGCGCCGCGGCCATGCTCGGCACCAGCATCCCCAAACTGTGCGCCACCGACAGCCTTGAAGCCTTCGGCTCGTGCCGCATGTGCATGGTGGAAATCGAAGGCATGCGCGGCTACCCGGCGTCGTGTACCACCCCGGTCAGCGAAGGCATGGTGGTACGCACCGAAACCCCGCGCCTGGCTGGGCTGCGGCGCAACGTGATGGAGCTGTACATCTCCGACCACCCGCTGGACTGCCTGACCTGCTCGGCCAACGGCAACTGCGAGCTGCAGACCGTGGCCGGCCAGGTGGGCCTGCGCGAAGTGCGCTACGGCTACGACGGCGCCAACCACCTGGCCGAGAAAAAGGACGTATCCAACCCGTACTTCGATTACGAACCAAGCAAGTGCATCGTCTGCAGCCGCTGCGTGCGCGCTTGCGAAGACATCCAGGGCACCTTCGCCCTGACCATCACCGGGCGTGGCTTTGAGTCGCGGGTGGCGGCGGCGGGCGGCGACAACTTCCTCGCCTCCGAGTGCGTGTCGTGCGGTGCCTGCGTGCAGGCCTGCCCGACCGCAACCCTGACGGAAAAGAGCCTGGTGCAGCTGGGCCAGCCTGAACGCTCGGTCATCACCACCTGCGCCTACTGCGGCGTAGGTTGCTCGTTCCGCGCGGAAATGAAGGGTGACCAGCTGGTGCGCATGGTCCCCGACAAGAACGGCGGCGCCAACCACGGCCACGCCTGCGTCAAGGGCCGCTTCGCCTGGGGCTACGCCACCCACCCGGACCGCATCACCAAGCCGATGATCCGCAAGCGCCTGGAAGACCCGTGGCAGGAAGTGAGCTGGGACGAGGCGGTGACCTACGCCGCCAGCGAGTTCCGCCGTATTCAGCTGAAGTACGGGCGTGACTCCATCGGCGGCATCACCTCCAGCCGTTGCACCAACGAAGAAGCTTACCTGGTGCAGAAACTGGTGCGCACGGCGTTCGGCAACAACAACGTCGACACCTGTGCGCGGGTGTGCCATTCGCCAACCGGCTATGGCCTGAAGCAGACCCTGGGTGAGTCGGCCGGCACGCAAAGCTTCGATTCGGTGATGCAGGCCGACGTGGTGCTGGTGATCGGCGCCAACCCGACCGACGCCCACCCGGTGTTCGGCTCGCAGCTCAAGCGCCGCCTGCGCCAAGGCGCGCGCTTGATCGTGATCGACCCACGGCGCATCGACCTGGTCGACTCGCCGCACGCGCGCGCCGAGCTGCACCTGCAACTGCGCCCGGGCACCAACGTGGCCATGCTCAACGCCCTGGCCCATGTGATCGTCACTGAAGGCTTGCTGGCCCAGCGTTTTATCGATGCTCGCTGCGAAACCGAGGACTTCGCCCGCTGGCGCGACTTCGTCAGCCTGGCGGAAAATGCCCCCGAGGTGCTCGGCCCGGTCTGTGGCGTGCCTGCCGAGCAGATCCGCGCCGCCGCCCGCTTGTACGCCACCGGCGGTAATGCGGCGATCTACTACGGCCTGGGTGTGACTGAGCACAGCCAGGGCAGCACCGCGGTGATGGGCATCGCCAACCTGGCCATGGCCACCGGCAACATTGGCCGTGAAGGGGTAGGGGTGAACCCGCTGCGCGGGCAGAACAACGTGCAGGGCTCGTGTGACATGGGCTCGTTCCCCCACGAGCTGCCAGGCTACCGGCATATTTCCAACGAGGGCGTGCGCGCCGAGTTCGAGCGCGCCTGGGGTGTGACCCTGCAGCCCGACCCGGGCCTGCGCATCCCCAACATGTTCGAAGCGGCGCTGGACGGCAGTTTCAAGGCCCTGTACTGCCAGGGCGAGGACATTGCCCAGAGCGACCCCAACACCCAGCACGTCACTGCGGCCCTGCGCGCCATGGAGTGCGTGGTGGTGCAGGACATCTTCCTCAACGAAACGGCCAAGTTCGCCCATGTGTTCCTGCCGGGCAGCTCGTTCCTGGAGAAGGACGGCACATTCACCAATGCCGAGCGGCGTATTTCGCGAGTGCGCAAGGTCATGGAGCCGCTGGCCGGCAAGGCCGACTGGGAAGCCACCGTGGCCCTGGCCAATGCCTTGGGCTACCCGATGAACTACCGCCACCCATCCGAGATCATGGACGAGATCGCCCGCCTGACGCCGACCTTCCACCGCGTCAGCTACGCCGAGATCGACCGCCACGGCAGCCTGCAGTGGCCGTGCAACGACGCCGCGCCCGATGGCACGCCGACCATGCACATCGACCAGTTCGTGCGTGGCAAGGGGCGCTTCATGCTCACTGGCTACGTGCCCACCGACGAGAAGGTCAACAACCGTTACCCGCTGCTGCTCACCACCGGGCGCATCCTCAGCCAGTACAACGTCGGCGCCCAGACCCGGCGTACCGCCAACGTTGCCTGGCATGATGCCGACCGCCTGGAGATTCACCCGGCCGATGCTGAAAGCCGTGGCATCCATGACGGTGACTGGGTTGGCATCGGCAGCCGCGCCGGGCAGACCGTGCTGCGTGCCAAAGTCAGTGCGCGGGTGGCGCCGGGGGTGGTGTACACCACGTTCCACTTCCCCGAGTCGGGGGCCAACGTGATCACCACCGACAACTCCGACTGGGCCACCAACTGCCCCGAGTACAAGGTGACGGCAGTGGAGGTGGTGAAGGTGTTCCAGCCATCGCAGTGGCAGAAGCGCTACCAGGACTTCAGTGATGAACAGCGGCGCCTGCTGAAGGAACGCCGCATTGCGGAGAAAGCCGAGGTGCGCCGATGAGCAGTGACAACCTGGTCAAGATGGCCAACCAGATCGCCCATTACTTCGACAGCGAGCCAAACCGGGCGCTGGCGGTGCAAGGGGTGCGGCAGCACTTGCAGAACTTCTGGACGCCGGCCATGCGCCGGCAGTTGGTGGAGTGGATCGAGGCCAATGCAGGGGAGGGGCTGGACCCGAAGGTGCGCGAGGCGTTGGCCTAGATTTCCGGCCGCAAGAAGAAACCTTGTGGGAGCGGGTTTACCCGCGAATGCGGCGGTGAGTCCAACCACGCATTCGCGGGTAAAACCGCTCCCACAGGGGCCCTGCAATTTCAAAGAATCATGTGTCTTCCTGAGGAAGACAGATTCAGCCGCGGGCCAGCTCTGCTTGGTGGGCAATCGCCTCCTCGCTCTTGAGCACCAGCACATCCCCCTCCAGTGCATCCAGCACCACTTCCGAAGTATTACCAATCAACGCCCCGGTAATCCCCGTGCGGCACACGGTACCAATCACCGTCACTACCGCATCAAGCTTTTTCTCGGTATGCGGAATAAGCACATCCGCCGGCCCCTCGGCCACATGCAGGTGGTCTTCGCTGATGCCGTACTCGGCCTGGAACGCCGAGCACGCCTCGCGGTAGCGCTTCTCGATGGATTCGCTCAACTGGTACACCGGGTCCGACGCCGACAGCATCGGCGACGGATGGGCACTGATCACATGCAGCTCGCCCTTGGCCAGTTTGGCAATCTCAAAGCCATGGTCGATGATGCTGGCATGCAGGCGACGGTGGTCCTCGTCCTGGTTGCCCACATCCACCGCCGCCAGGACCTTTCCACCGGTCCACGGCCGCTCGCTCTTGACCATCAGCACGGCACACGGGCACTGGCGCAGCAGCTTCCAGTCGCTGGGGGTGAGCAGGGCTTTTTTCAGTGGGTTGTCCGGGCGGTGTTCCTTGATCACCAGCTCGCAGCCTTCGGCCTGCTGCACATGGATGATGGTGTCGTGCAGGTTGTCGCGCCAGGCTTCTTCATGGGTGACATTGTCGTAGCCATCATCGTGCAGCTGGCTGCCCAGCAGGCTCAGCAGCGCGCTGTGGTCATGCCGTTTGTCGCACATCAGCAGGTGCAGGCGCGCACCGGTGACGCCAGCGATCAGCTTGGCCCGGGTCAAGGCGCGGCTGTGGGCGTGCGAGGGGTCGAGGACGACGAGGATGCTGCGGACGGCTTGCATGGGCGTTAGCTCCCTTCAAAGGTGGCGACCAATGACTGACTATAGTCGGCGCGTCCCCCGCTGGCGCTTGATGTACGTCAAGCATAGTCACTGGCGCCGCCCGCCGCCGCCGGTATAATCGCCGGCCCTGCCTGTTCTGTGTGGTTTGCACGCTTATGTCCCTGATCCCCGAAATCGACGCCTTTCTTGGTTGCCCGACCCCAGACGCCTGGATCGAAGCGGCGCTCGCCGACCAGGAAACCCTGCTGATCGACCACAAGAACTGCGAATTCAAGGCCGCCAGCACCGCCCTGAGCCTGATCGCCAAGTACAACACCCACATCGACCTGATCAACATGATGTCGCGCCTGGCCCGCGAGGAACTGGTGCATCACGAACAGGTGCTGCGCCTGATGAAGCGGCGCGGCGTGCCATTGCGCCCGGTGTCGGCGGGGCGCTATGCCTCGGGGTTGCGGCGCCTGGTGCGTGCCCACGAGCCGGTAAAGCTGGTGGATACGCTGGTGGTGGGAGCGTTCATCGAGGCACGTAGCTGCGAGCGCTTTGCCGCGCTGGTGCCGCACCTGGATGAGGAGCTGGGCCGCTTCTACCACGGCCTGCTGAAGAGCGAAGCACGCCATTACCAGGGGTACCTGAAGCTGGCGCACAACTACGGCGATGAGGCGGACATCGCCCGCCGGGTGGAGCTGGTGCGCGCAGCGGAAATGGAGCTGATCCAGTCGCCGGACCAGGAGCTGCGCTTCCACAGCGGTATTCCGCTGGCGCAAGCCGCCTGATTCGCACCAGGCGGCCCAGGCTTCAGTGCCGGCGGCCCAACAGCAGGCCTACCACCAGCCCCAGCCCTGCGGAAAGGGCCACGGTCTGCCACGGGTGCCCGCCAATGTAGTCCTGGGTGGCGTCCACCACCGGTTGCGCCTTGCTGCGCATGGTGTTGGCGGCCTGGCGGGCCTGGCGTAGCTTCAGGCTTACCTGCGCGCGCAGGGTGTCGGCCTCGTCGCCGACCAGGGCGGCGCTGTCGTTCAGCAGTTTTTCCGATTCTTCGATCAGCGACTGCAGCTCGCTGAATACCTGGTCCTTGATCTGATCGCTGTCGGCCAGCGCATTTTTCCGGGCCATGAACTCGTCCTCGTCGATGGGGTGGTTTGAACAATGGATGCCGCCGCGTCGGGAAAGTTGCGGTGGTTTTCCGATGTTGCGTTGCCTGGGTGTAAGATAGCGGCCATTTTCAAACCTGCAGGTACCTTCATGAGTTTCAATCTGGCCAACATGAGCTTTGAGGAACGGGCGCAGATCGAGGCAGAGAAGGCCCGGCTGTTCGAACTGTGGCAGAACAACCTGGGCAAGGCCAAGGGCGAAGCGGCCCGGCTGATTGCCGAAAAGCCGCGGCGCAAGGGCAAGTGGGCCGAGTGGGTGCGGGCCGAGCTGGACGGCATGGCGCCGCCCGAGTACGCCAGCATGGTGCGCAGCGAAGTCAACAAGCTGATGGCCGCCGCCAGCGCCAACCGCTGATCAGACCTTACCCGGGCCAGTAGCGCGACAAATGCGCATCGGCGTTGAAAGTATCTATCCAGATGAATGATACTGTTTCTCACTAACGCCCGATAATTCCTCCTACTGGCCGTACCCAATCCCATGCTGACGTCACCCGTGTCGGGGCTGCTGGCAAGTTTCCAGGAGCACTACGACGACCTGCTGCAGTTTCTGACCCGGCGCATGCACGACCGCCAACGCGCCGCCGACGTGGCGCAGGAAACCTACCTGAAGCTGGTGAAGCTCGATGAGCAGGCGCTGCCGGTGCTGCATGCGCGCAGTTTCATCTTCCGCGTGGCTGGCAACCTGGCAATCGATGCCTTGCGCCGCGAACAACGTATCGCCGCCAGCCACGACGACAGCGACGGGGCAGGCGAGGTGGCCTGCCCGGCGCCGGCGCCCGAGGCAGCCTTGCTGGCCCGGGAACGCCTGCAGATCCTCGACCAAGCGCTGCTGCAGCTGCCCGACAATGCCCGCCAGGCGCTGTTGCTCAACCGCGTCGAAGGCCTTACCCAGAAGCAGGTGGCACAACGCCTGGGCGTTTCCGAGAGTATGGTGGCCAAGTACATCGGCCAGGCCCTGCGCCATTGCCGCAGCTGGCTGAAACAGGCGGGTGTGGCGGCCTCTGCGGTGTTGCTGGTCGCCGCTGTAGCGGGTTGGCAGCGGGCGCCGATGCTGCTGGCGGATTACCACACTGCAGTGGGTGAGCGGCAGGTAATTACCCTGGCTGATGGCACGCGGGTGACGCTGAACAGCGCCAGCGCCTTGAGCGTGGTGTTCAGTGACCGTGAGCGGCGAGTGGTGCTGGAGTCTGGTGAGGCCCTGTTCGAGACCACGGATGACTCACGACCCTTTGTGGTCGATACGGCAGGTGAGCAGGTACAGGGGCGTGATGCAACCTTCAGCGTGCGCCGCGATGGCCGTGTGGTGTTGGCCCGAGGCGAAGCCAAGGTCGGCGAGCATGAACTGGCAGTGGCGGCCGATGCTGGCACACAGAT
The DNA here is from genome assembly GCF_039673335.1 of Pseudomonas sp. TWI929. Classification (NCBI taxonomy): domain Bacteria; kingdom Pseudomonadati; phylum Pseudomonadota; class Gammaproteobacteria; order Pseudomonadales; family Pseudomonadaceae; genus Pseudomonas; species Pseudomonas sp. TWI929. Next base: position 31,767 of record NZ_JBDJLK010000049.1, on the reverse strand, counting down.
GGCCTGGCAGCGCGGCAAACTGATCTTCAATGGCAAGCCGCTGGGGCAGGTGTTGGCAGAGCTTGAGCGTTACCGGCATGGGCGCATTGTGCTGTCCGATAGCAAGCTGGCGGCCATGGAGGTGAGCGGGGTGTTTGACCTTGATGAGCCTGAGGCGCTGTTGCGGACCCTGGAGCAGCGTTATGGGCTGAAGGTGACTTACCTGCCGTGGCTGGCCGTGGTTCATTGATCAGCCTGTACCGGCCTCTTCGCGGCTACAGGAATAAAAATATTTTTCATTTAGCACTGCAAGTTCCTGCAAGCCAGATCGTCGTAGTGGGACTGATCAGCAACCCATTCTCATTTACGATTTGTCTGGAAACTCATTCGTGCCTCTGATGCTCAAGCCTTTGCACCGCCGTCGCGGTCCGCTTCACCACGCCCTGATGTCCTGCAGTGCCCTGGCCATGCTGGTCGGCCCACTGTGCGCAGGGGCCTCGACCGCCACCGAGCAAGCCCAGGTGCAGGCCCGCCAAGTCCAACTGGACCTGCCGGCCCAGCCGCTGGACCAAGCCCTGACCGCCTTCGCCGACCAGGCCGGCCTGTACCTGCTGTACACCACCGGCGATGTCGCCGGCCAGGCCAGCCCGGCCTTGCAGGGCAGCTACAGCGTCGAGCAGGCCCTGCAGCAGTTGCTGGCCGGCAGCGGCATGAACTGGCACTTCAGTGACGCCCGCACGGTGACCCTGCGCAAGGCCGAGGCAGCGCCGCAGGCAGTCAACCTCAAGCCGATCGAAGTCAGCGTGGCCTCGCGTACCAGTACCGCCATCAGCGAAATCCCCGGCACCGTCTGGGTGGTCGACCAGCAGCAGTTGCGTGAGCAGATCGACAGCGGCGTCAGCCTGAAGGAGGCCATTGGCAAGCTGGTGCCGGGCCTTGACCTGGCGCCGGAAGGGCGCACCAACTACGGCCAGAACATGCGCGGGCGCAACGTGCTGGTGATGATCGACGGCGTCAGCCAGAACAGCTCGCGTGGCCTGTCGCGCCAGTTCGACAGTATTTCGCCGTTCAACGTCGAGCGGGTAGAGGTGCTGTCTGGTGCCAGCGCCATCTACGGCGGCGGCGCCACCGGCGGCATCATCAACATCGTGACCAAGAAGGGCGAGCCCGGCCCGGCGCGCTTCGAAACCCAGCTCGGCGCCAGCAGCGGCTTCAACAACAGTGACGACCTGGCCACCCGCTTCGCCCAGTCGATCAGCGGTGGTAACGAGCGGGTCAATGCCCGGCTGGGTATTTCCGGTGAGCAGAACGAAGCCTTCTACGACGGTGCCGGCGACCAGATCTTCATCGACAACACCCAGACCGACCTGCAGTACAACCGCACCATCGACGTACTCGGCACCCTGGGCCTGCAGCTGAACGACCAGCAGAGCCTCGACTTGCTGGCCCAGTACTACGACTCGGGCAACCATGGCAGCACGGGTATCTACTTCCCCAACCTGAACTACAACGCGCCGTCCGACCTGGAAGATGCCGAGCTGCGCAGTGGTTACTCGTCGGACCTGGAGCCGCGTACCCGGCGCCTACTGCTGAACGCCAATTACCACCACAGCGACGTGCTGGGCCAGGATTTCTACCTGCAGGCCTCGTACCGCAAGGAAGACGACAACTTCTACCCGTTCCCGTACTACAACCGCGCCACGCCCACCGGCTCGCGCGGGGTGTACTTCGCCGCCTCGCAGCAGAACTTCGAGGTCACCAGCCTCAAGGGCCTGTTCGCCAAGCAGTGGGACACGCTGAAGCTGACCTACGGCGTCGACCTGGACCGCGAGCGCTTCAATGCCGAGCAAACCACCTTCAACGCCCAGACTTCGTCCGAGTCGGGTGGCCTGGAGCTGGAGAAAGACAGCAAAGCCGCGCGCTACCCCAGCTACCGGGTCGATGGTGTGTCGGTGTACGCCCAGCTGGACTGGCATGCCACCGACAACCTGACGTTCTCCGGCGGTGCCCGGCGCCAGCAGATGGACGTGGACGTCAGCGACTTCAAGGGCGTGCCGGGCGGCAGCAACGACTACCAGGTCAACCTGTTCAACATCGGCGCCATCTACGACTTCAAGAACGGCCACCAGGTATGGACCAACTACGGCGAAGGCTTCGACCTGCCAGACCCGGCCAAGTACTACGGCAAGCCAGGCCTGAGCGTGGCTGACAACCCGCTGGCTGGCATCAAGAGCCGCCAGGTGGAACTGGGTTGGCGCTTTGCCGACCTGGACTGGGATGCCCAGGCGGCGCTGTACTACATCTGGTCGGACAAGATCATCAACGTTGACTCGCAAACGCTCACCATCAACGTGGAAGAACAGAAAAGCCGTGACCTCGGCTTTGAAGGTGCGCTCACCCGGCACTTCCAGAATGGCTGGGAAACCGGCGGTACGCTGCACCTGACCCGCTCCGAGGAGGAAGACCCCGACGGCGGCTGGATCAAGCGCGACGCCCGCTATGCCTCGTTGTCCAAGGCCACCGCGTTCGTTGGCTGGAAGGGCGATGGCCGCAGCGCGCGGTTGCAGGCCAACCATGCCTTCAGCCTGAAAGACGATGCCGACCACGAGATCGACGGCTACACCACCTTCGATGTGCTGGCCAGCCAGGACACCGGCTTCGGCACCTTCAGCGCCGGCATCCAGAACCTGCTGGACAAGCAGTACAGCACGGTCTGGGGGCAGCGCGCGACGCTGTTCTATTCGCCGACCTACGGGCCGGCGTACCTGTATGACTACCAAGGGCGCGGGCGTACCTACACCCTGACCTGGAGCATGGCTTACTGACCCGTTTGGCGCAGGGTTGCTTTTATCCCTGTGGGAGCGGCCTTGCGTCGCGAAAGGGCCGCAAGGCGGCCCCGACAATTTGTGCTGCGTGGCTGAAATCCTGGGGGCGCTGCGCACCCGTTTCGCGACACAAGGCCGCTCCCACAGGGACCGCGTACGGCTCAAGGTTGGCGCCGTACTTGTGGGAGCGGTGTTCTCGCGAAGAGGCCGGGTCAGGCAAACGCTGCCAGCAAATCCTGCGCAAACGCCTGCTGTGCTTCACCCACCACCTGTGCCCGATGGCGGGCCAGGGTAAACGGCACCACAAAATCCAGCCCTGGGTCCAGCGCCCACAACAGCCCTTCAGCCTCCCACCCCTGCGCGCAATGGCACGGCAGGTAGCCGATATGCTGCCCTGACAGGATGAACGTCAGCACGCTCTCGATCTGCTCCGCCACCGCCATGCTGCGCCGGCTCTGGAACGGCTCACCCCCCTTGAGAAACCGGTATGGGTGGCGCACCTGGTCTGTCTCCAGCAAGCGCTCAAGCCCTGTTTCAGCCTTACCGAACAGCACATGCCCCTTGCCGCAATACAGCCGTTGCCGCTCCTCGAACAACGGCTGGTAGTCGAAAGCTGCCTGGTTGCCGGAAAAATAGCTGATGGCGTAGTCCAGCCGTTGCTCTAGCAACAGCCGCTCCAGCTCCGCCGGCGGTGCACTGATCAGCTCCAGCTGCACCGACTCTTCTCGCCTGCGAAAGGCCGCAATGGCCGCCGCCAGCTTCAGGCTTACCGCCTTGTCCTGGTTCTCCGCCATGCCTATGCGCACGGTCCCCAGCAAGCGCCCGGTAACCCCATTGGCTTGCTGGCGAAACTGCTCGATGTTCAGCAGCAGGCCACGGGCTGCGTCCAGCAGTAATGCACCTTTTTCCGTCAGGCGAAAACCGCCCTTGCCGCGGCTGCACAGGCGGTAGCCCAGGCGTGCTTCCAACTGCGCCATGCGCTGGCTGATGGTGGGCTGGCTCAGGCCCAGCACACCCTGCGCGGCGCTGAAGCCACCGGCCTCGACTACAGTGACGAACAGCCGCAGCAGGTGCAGGTCGGGGTCGTGCACTTGTCCGAGCATTACATTGCTCCTTGTGAATGTCAGCTTTGCAAACTTGCCATTCCTGCAATGTAACCCGGCTGGCATGCTCGCGGCATCCACCCATTTACCGAGGTGTCCGCCATGCGTCGATCGTTGTGCCTGTTGTCCCTGGTCCTGGCCTTGCCGCTGCAGGCCGAAGAAAAGGTCGTCAACCTCTACAGCTGGGCCGACTACGTCGCCCCGCAAACCCTGCAGCGCTTCGAACGGGAAACCGGCTACAAGGTGCGTTACGACACCTTCGACACCACCGAAGTGCTGGAAACCAAGCTACTGACCGGTGGCAGCGGCTACGACGTGGTAGTGCCGTCATCTACCGTGCTGGCGCGGGCGCTGAAGGCCAATGCCCTGCAACCGCTGGACGCCCAGGCCATGCCCGGCTACGCCAACCTCGACAAGGACCTGCTGGCCAAGCTCGCCGAGGCCGACCCCGGCAACCGCCATGCCGTGCCCTACACCTGGGGCACCCTGGGCCTGGGGGTGAACGTGGAGGCGGTGCGCCAGCGCCTGGGCGATGTGCCGTTGGACAGCCTCGACCTGTTGTTCAAGCCCGAATACGCCAGCCGCCTGAAGGATTGCGGCATCGCCATGCCCGACTCGCCGCAGGAGGTAATCGGCGTGGCCCTGAACTACCTGGGCAAGGACCCTTACAGCCAGAACAAGGATGATCTGGCCGCCGCGCAGAAACTGCTCAGCCAGTTGCAACCATCGATCAGCTACGTCGCCAACGGCCGGCAGATCAGCGACCTGGCCAACGGTAGCGTGTGCCTGGCGCTGACCTACAACGGCGATGCGGCGATGGCCGCCGACCAGGCGCGCCGCGCTGGCAAGCCGTTCGAGCTGATCTACCGCATCCCGCGTGAAGGTACGCTGGTGTGGCAGGACAACCTGGTCATCCCCAAGGACGCCCCGCACCCGGAAGCCGCGCGGGCATTCATCGCCTTCATGCTCAAGCCCGAGTCGGTGGCTGCGCTGACCAATACGCTGTTCTTTGCCAACGCCAACCAGGCTGCCACGCCGCTGGTGGACGAAGCGGTGCGCAATGACCCGGACATCTACCCGCCTGCCCACGTGCGCCAGCGCCTGTACGCCGACCGCAGCATGGCCCTGGCCGACCTGCGCCAGCGCAACCGCCTGTGGACTGCCTTCCGTAGCCGCCAATAACCATAACGACCCAGGAGCCCGACCGTGGACCAAGCCGCAAACAACGACCAGGCCATGACCCGCGACAGCCTGTACGGCACTGCCGCAGAAAGTACCTACGCTGGTATCACCAGTTTCTCGCGCCGCCGCTACAGCCGCGACCTGCGTGGGGTGGATGTGGTGGTCAGTGGCGTGCCGTTCGACACCGCCACCAGCAACCGCCCAGGTGCACGCTTCGGCCCGCGGGCGATCCGTGCCGCTTCGGTGCAGCAGGCCTGGGCCCGGCACTGGCCGTGGGCGTTCGACCCGTTCGACCACCTGGCAGTGATCGACTATGGCGACTGCGCCTTCGACAGTGGCACGCCGCAGTCGGTGCCGGACAGCATCGAGGCCCATGCCGAGCATATTCTGCAGGCCGGTTGCGCCATGCTCACCCTCGGTGGCGACCACTTCATCAGCTACCCGTTGCTCAAGGCACACGCCCGCCAGCATGGCCCGCTGGCGCTGATCCATTTCGATGCGCACAGCGATACCTGGCCGGACGAGGATGGCAAGCGCATCGACCACGGCACCATGTTCTGGCATGCCGCCCGCGAAGGCCTGGTGGACCCGGCTCACTCGGTGCAGATTGGCCTGCGCACCACCAATGACGACAGCCAGGGCTTTGCCATCCTCGACGCCCGGCAGGTGCACCGCCAGGGCACCGAAGCGGTGATTGCGGCGATTCGCCAGCGGGTAGGCGAGCGGCCGGTGTACCTGACCTTCGATATCGACTGCCTCGACCCGGCCTATGCGCCCGGTACCGGCACGCCGGTGTGTGGCGGGCTGAGCACGGTGCAGGCGCTGGAGATCCTTGGCGGGCTGCGCGGCATCAACCTGGTGGGCATGGACCTGGTGGAAGTGGCGCCGGCCTACGACCATGCCGACATCACGGCATTGGCTGGGGCGACGCTGGCGATGGAGATGCTGTGCCTGTATGCGGCGCGGCACAAGGTAGATAAAGGCCAGTAATTTGGGGGCCGCTTTGCGGCCCATCGCGACGCAAGGCCGCTCCCACAATGATCGGTGCACGCCGATCCTTTGTGGGCGCGGCCTTGCGTCGCGAAAGGGCTGCGCAGCAGCCCCCTGGGCCCATACTGAAACATCACGAATCAACTCCACCCATATTCACACTTTTGCCGCGAACCCTTCGCGCCTTAGGCTATCAAAGCCACCAGGCGCGGCATTTTCGTACAGGAGGTGAAGCATGACCCCGACATTGCCCACCCTGGCCCTCGGCCTGGCCTTGTGCCTGCCCGCGCATGCTGCCCCGCAGCCACCGTTGCAGCTCGCCGCCGGCAACAACAACCCCTACAACAGCCCGATCCAGCGCGCCAACCCCAACAGCCGCCAGGGCAGCATGTCGGCCACACCCCCCGTGCGCGGCCCGTCCACCGACCCGTACCAGCGCACCCCCACCCTGGACAACCGCGGCATCGGCAACGGCGACAACCTGCGCCGCCAGCAGCAAACCCCGAACCTGGAACCCACCCGGCCACCGCGCGACAGTACGCGGGCGCCGTGAGCCCCACTGAAAGGAATCCTGCATGTTTCGAGTACCCTGGCTAGCCACCCTGACCGCCGCCGCTCTGTTGCCCCTGCTGGCGCAGGCGGCGGCCGAACAGCAGTTTCGCAGCGAAGAAGGCACCGTGACTGTCAGTACCCTCGCCGATGGCCTGCGCAACCCCTGGGCGTTGGCCTTCCTGCCGGGGGGCAAGGACATGCTGGTGACCGAGCGCGCCGGCAACCTGCGGGTGGTCAATGCCGAAGGCAAGGTCGGCCCGCCGATCAGCGGCGTGCCGAAGGTCTGGGCCGAGGGCCAGGGCGGCCTGCTGGACGTGGTGCTGTCACCGGAATTCGGCAAGGACCGCACGGTGTACCTGTCCTATGCCGAGGAGGGCAGTGACGGCAAGGCCGGTACTGCGGTCGGCCGTGGGCAGTTGTCCGAGGACCGCGCGCGGCTGGAGAATTTCACGGTGATCTTCCGCCAGCAGCCCAAGCTGTCGGTGGGCAACCACTTCGGTTCGCGGCTGGTGTTCGACCGCGACGGCTACCTGTTCATTGCCCTGGGCGAGAACAACCAGCGCCCCACCGCCCAGGACCTGGACAAGCTGCAGGGCAAGATCGTGCGTATTCTGCCGGACGGCGAAGTGCCCAAGGACAACCCCTTCGTCGGCAAGGACAACGTGCGGCCGGAGATCTGGTCTTATGGCCACCGTAACCAGCAAGGCGCCGCACTCAACCCCTGGACCGGCAAGCTGTGGACCCACGAGCACGGCCCGCGGGGCGGTGATGAAATCAACATCCCGGAGCCTGGCAAGAACTACGGCTGGCCAATTGCGACCCACGGCATCAACTATTCGCTGCTGCCGATCCCCGAGGCCAAGGGCAAGCACGTGGACGGCATGGTCGACCCACACCATGTATGGGAAAAGTCGCCGGGCATCAGCGGCATGGCGTTCTACGACAGCCCCACGTTCAAGGCTTGGGACCACAACCTGTTCATTGGCGCGCTGGCCACCCAGGAGCTGATCCGCTTGCAGCTGGATGGCGACAAGGTGGTGCACGAGGAGCGCTTGCTCGGTGAGTTGAAGGCGCGGATCCGCGATGTGCGGGTGGGGCCGGATGGGTACCTGTATGTGCTGACCGATGACAAGGATGGCGCACTGCTCAAGGTAGGCTTGGCCGACGAAGCCTGACGCGCTCCTACAGGAATCGCGTGGCTGTGTAGAATGCCGCATGGCCATCTCCCCCGAACATCTCTACCAGCAAGCCCTGACCACCCAGGGCTATGTCGCCGACCCCGCCCAGGCCCGCGCGGTCGAGGCCTTGCAAGCCTGCTTCCAGGCCGTCGAGCAAGGCCGCGCCACCCGGGGCATCTACCTCTGGGGCCCGGTCGGCCGTGGCAAGACCTGGCTGATGGACCAGTTCCATCGCTGCCTGCGCATACCCAGCCGGCGTCAGCACTTCCACCACTTCATGGCCTGGGTGCACCAACGCCTGTTCCAGCTCAACGGCACTGCCGACCCGCTGCTGGCCCTGGCCCGGGAGCTGGCCGGGCAGATCCGCGTGCTGTGCTTCGACGAGCTGTTCGTCAACGACATCGGCGACGCGATCATCCTCGGCCGCCTGTTCCAGGTTTTGTTCGACCATGGGGTGGTGATCGTCGCCACCTCAAATCAGCCACCCGAGCAGCTCTACCGCGACGGCTTCAACCGCGAACGCTTTCTGCCCGCCATCACCGCCATACAGCGGCATATGCAGACACTGCCGGTGGCCGGTGAGCAGGACCATCGCCTGCACCCAGGTGCCGAACGCCAGCGCTATTGGGTGGCGCAAGCGGGGCAGGCCAGCCAGTTGCATGAGGTGTTCCGCCAGCTCAGCCCTGAAGACGCCGGCACTGAACAACCCTTGGCTATCGGCCCCAGGCAGGTGCAGGTTGTGCGGCGCAGCGAACAGGCCATCTGGTGCCGCTTCACCGACCTGTGCGAACAACCGCTGGCAGCCATGGAGTTCATGGCCTTGTGCGACCGTTTTCCGGCCATCCTGTTGTCGGGTATTCCGGCGCTGGGCGGTGAGCAGCGGGCCGGGCGCATTGCCCGTGGCACCGAGGACGCTGCGGCGCGGGTGGTGGCGGGCGATCGCCAACTGCCGGCGCTGTCCCCCAAGGACGACGCGGTGCGCCGCTTCATTGCCTTGGTCGACGAATGCTACGACCGTCGGGTGGCGTTGTACCTGGAGGCACAGGTACCGCTCGATGCGCTCTACACTCAAGGGTATCTGGCGTTCCCGTACCAACGGACGTTAAGCCGGCTACGGGAGATGCAACTGCAACGCTTCGCCTGAAAAGGAGCCGAACCATGGAGCCGTTGTCGCATCATCTGCTGACCCAGGCCTTTAACAATGGCTGGGCCAACCACCGCCTGTACAAGGCCTGCCTGCAACTGACCCAGGACGAATTCGTCGCCCCGCGCTGCAGCTTCTTCCCATCGATCAAGGCCACCCTCAACCACCTGCTGACGGTGGACTGGTTCTACCTGCACATGCTTGAGTGCGAGCAGCGTGGCGAGCAGCCCGATGCCGACGGCGAGCGCTTCTTCGACCCTGAACAGCCGTTTGCCACCTGTACCGACCTGCATGCCGAGCAGGCCCAGGCCGACCACCGGCTGATCGCCTATTGCCAGGCGCTGCGCGATACCGAGCTGGGCCGTTATGTGAGCATCGTGCGGCCCGAACGGGTGCAGCGCGAGCAACGGCTGCGCCTGCTGGCGCACCTGTTCGAGCACCAGGTGCATCACCGTGGGCAGGTGCATGCGATGCTCAGTGACACGGCGGTACGGCCGCCGCAGCTGGATGAGTTCTTTTGCGAGGAAGAGGCTGAGCTGCGGGCCGTGGACTTTGCCGAGCTGGGCTGGACCGAGGCTCAAGTCTGGAAAGTGTAGGGGGCTGCAAAGCAGCCCCAAAATGAGAGTTTAATTACTGGCTTACTTGTTCAGCCACTCCACCAGCGTGCGATTGAACCGCACCGGCTCTTCGATCTGCGGCGCATGCCCCATGCCTTCGAAGGTGATCAGCTCACCCCTGGGGATCAGCTTGGCCACCTGCGGCCCCAGCTCTGCGTACTTGCCCAGTTTGGCCTTCACCTCCGGCGGCGCAATATCGCTGCCAATCGCCGTGGTGTCCTTGTCGCCGATCAGCAGCAGGGTCGGCATCTGCAGGTCCTTGAACTCGTGGTACACCGGCTGGGTGAAGATCATGTCGTAGATCAGCGCCGAGTTCCACGCCACGGTTTCATGCCCAGGCCCTTTGTTCAGGCCCACCAGCATCTGCACCCAGCGTTCGTACTCGGGCTTCCAGCGCCCGGCGTAGTAGGTTTTGCGCTCATACTCGCGCACGCCTTCGGCATCCAGCTTGAGCTCGCGGGCATACCACTGGTCCACGGTACGGTAGGGCACCCCCAGGGCTTTCCAGTCTTCCAGGCCAATCGGGTTGACCATCGCCAGCCGCGCCACTTGCTGCGGGTACATCAGCGCGTAGCGGGTGGCGAGCATGCCGCCGGTGGAATGGCCGAGCACGATGGCTTGCTTCACGCCCAACTGTTCGAGCAAGGCATGGGTGTTGTCTGCCAGTTGCTGGAAGCTGTATTGGTAATGCGCCGGTTTGCTGGAGCTGCAGAAGCCGACCTGGTCGGGGGCGATGACCCGGTAGCCGGCCTTGCTCAGGGCATCGATGGTGGTTTCCCAGGTGGCGGCACAGAAGTTCTTGCCGTGCATCAGCACCACGCTGTGGCCGTTGGCCTGGCCCTGGGCGGGCACGTCCATGTAGCCCATCTGCAGGGCCTGGCCCTGGGACTTGAAGTCAAAATGCTGGAGCGGGTGCGGGTAGCTGAAGCCTTCGAGCTGGGGGCCGTAGGTGGGCGATTCGGCAGCGATGGCCGAACCGCCGGCCAGGCAGGCCAGGGCCAGGGCGGTTGCGCGCAGCATGGGGGCACTCCATGTAGGACCATGTAGAAAAGGGGAATGTAACAGCCCATGGACCACGCGGAACGTGAAAGGTGTTACCAGGCGTGAAACCAGCCCAGGGTGATCATCGCCAGCACTGCATAGCGGCCAGCCTTGGCCAGGGTTACCAGCAGCAGGAAGCGCCAGAACGGCTCGCGCATGATCCCGGCGATCAGCGTCAGCGGGTCGCCGATCACCGGCATCCAGCTGAGCAGCAGCGACCATTGCCCCCAGCGCTGGTAACGTTGCTGTGCTCGTTCCAGCTGGGCGGCGCTGAACGGGAACCAACGCTTGTCGCGCAGGTGCTCGATGGCCCGGCCCAGCAGCCAGTTGACGACCGAGCCCAGCACGTTGCCCAGGGTAGCTACCAGCAGCAGGGTCGCCCAGGCTTCGGGCTGGCGCAGCAACAGGCCGACCAGCACGGCCTCCGATTGCAGCGGTAGCAGGGTGGCGGCGCCAAAGGCGCTGAAAAACAGCGCCCACAGGCTGAGCATCAGTAGTTGGCGACCACAGTGTCCTGGCCATCCTGGGTCACGCCGATGACCTGGTAGGCATCCTTGTGGTCACCCATTTCCATGCCGGGCGAACCCATGGGCATGCCCGGCACGGCCAGGCCCTTGAGGTCACTGCGCTTGGCCAGCAGGCGCACCTGCTCGGCCGGCACATGGCCTTCGACGAACTTGCCGTCGATTACCCCGGTGTGGCACGACGCCAGGCGCGGCGCCACGCCCAGGCGTTGCTTGACCGCGCTCATGTTCGGCTCGACGTGGTCATTGACGGTGAAACCGTTGTCGCGCAGGTGGCTGATCCAGGCCTTGCAGCAACCGCAGTTGGGGTCGCGGTAGACGTCTATGGTCTCGGCGGCCTGGGCCAGGCCGGTGATGGCCAGCAGGCCCAGGGGCAGCAGGTGTTTGCGCAGCATGGTGAAGCACTCCTTTAAAAACGCAGGCGGATACCGGCGACCAGCCGGGTCTGGCCGAGGTCTTCGCCGTCTTCGCGGGCCTGGTCGGCACGCTTGCCGTGCAGGCGGTTGAAACTGACCCCGACATAGGGCGCGAAACTGCGCGTGATCTCGTAGCGCAGGCGCAGGCCGACCTCGCTGTCGGCCAGCCCCGCGCCTTGCTCGCGCCCGGCATCGTTGCGGCCGTAGAGGTTGGCTTCCAGGGTCGGTTCCAGTATCCAGCGGTTGGTCAGCAGCATAGCGTAAGCGGCCTCCAGGCGCAGCGCGGTTTGTTGCCGCTCGCCGGCGTAGGCGGTGGCTTGCAGTTCCAGGCCATACAGCGGCGTGCCCTGGATGCCGAAGGCGGCCCAGGCCTGGCCACTGGCAGGTTTGAAGTCCTGGCGCACACCGGCCACCAGCTCCCACCATGGGCTTATGGCATGGCCCCACAACGCCTGCAGCTCGGCCTTGTGGGTCTTGCCCTGCTCGCGTTCGCCTTCCGTGCGTAGCCACAGGCGGTCGATATCGCCGCCGACCCAGGCCGTGGCATTCCAGTTCAGGGCACTGCTGCTCTCGAAGTTCTGGTATTCGAGCTTGTCGACGATCACTGCCCAGTTCAGCGCCCGGTCGTGCACCTGGTGCCCAGGCAAGGGCGGGAAGGCGGCGCGGCGGTCGGCGTCGCTGATGGCCGGCAGTGGCGTGCGCGGCTGGCTGGGGGTGGCCGGGCCATGGCCCATGCTTTCATGGTTCATGCTGCCGTGGTCCATCGGCATGGCCTGATGGTTCATCTGGCCATGGTTCATGTGCTCCATGCCAGCGGCCATTGCCCGTTCGCTGGCGAGCAGGCTCAGCAGGGTTACCCCGGCCACGATGCTGCGGTTGCGGGTGTCATTCATCGACGCGTACCTCGCGGAACATGCCGGTCTCCATGTGGTAGAGCAAGTGGCAGTGGTAGGCCCAGCGGCCCAGGGCATCGGCGGTTACCCGGTAGGAGCGGCGGCTGCCAGGCGGGATGTCAATGGTGTGCTTGCGCACCAGGAACTGGCCGTGCTCGTCTTCCAGGTCGCTCCACATGCCGTGCAGGTGGATGGGGTGGGTCATCATGGTGTCGTTGACCAGGGTGATGCGCACCCGCTCGCCGTAGGTCAGGCGCAGCGGCTCGGCATCGCTGAACTTGATGCCGTCGAACGACCAGGCGAAGCGTTCCATATGGCCGGTCAGGTGCAGCTCGATGTCGCGCGAGGGCGCACGGCCGTCCGGGTCGGGGTAGGGGCTGCGCAGGTCGGCGTAGGTCAGCACGCGCCGGCCATTGTTGCGCAGGCCTATGCCAGGGTCGGCCAGGTTGGCGCGCGGGGCCATGGTCTGCATGTCTACCAGCGGGTTGTCGGTTTCGCTGGCCGGGTGTTGCTGCATGGCCGGCATGGCGGCGTGGTGCATGCCGGCCATGTTGCCGTGATCCATACCGGCCATGTTGCTGTGGTCCATGCCCGCCATGGCGCCCATGCCACCGTGGCCCATGTCGTCCATGGTCAATACCGGGCGCGGGTCGGGTTCAGGCACCGGAGCCTGCAGCCCGGCGGCGCGGGCCAGGGTGCCGCGGGCGAAGCCGGTGCGGTCCATGCTCTGGGCGAACAGGGTGTAGGCGGGCAGGTCGCCCACGGTGACCAGCACGTCGTAGGTCTCGGCCACGGCAATGCGCAGTTCGTCCACGCTCACGGGTGTTACCGGCAAGCCGTCGGCGGCAATCACTGTCAGCTTCAGCCCAGGGATGCGGAAGTCGAAGTAGGTCATGGCCGAAGCGTTGATCAGCCGCAGGCGCACGGTTTCGCCCGGCTGGAACAGGCAGGTGAAGTTGCCCTCCGGCGGCTGGCCATTGAGCAGGTAGCTGTAGGTGGCGGCGCTGATATCGGCCAGGTCGGTGGGGCTCATGCGCATGCGTGCCCAGGCGGAGCGCTCGGCGACAGTCGGGCTCCAGCCCTTGTCGGCTACGTCATCGATGAAATCGCCTAGGGTGCGCTTGTGATAGTTGTACGTGTCGGACTGCTTCTTCAGCGTGGCCATCAACTGTTCCGGCGCCTGGTCCGACCAGTCGCTGAACAGCAGTACATGGTCGCGCTGGTAGCGGTGCGGCTCGGGCTCGCGTGGCTCGATGACAATCGCCCCGTAGACCCCGGCTTGCTCCTGCAACCCGGAATGGCTGTGGTACCAGTAGGTGCCACTCTGGCGCAGGGTGAACTGGTACAGGTAGTCGCCACCAGGCTCGATGCCGGCAAAGCTCAGCCCCGGCACGCCGTCCATGTTGGCCGGCAGGATGATGCCGTGCCAGTGGATCGAGGTGTCCTGAGCCAGGCGGTTGCGCACGCGCAAGGTGACGGTATCGCCTTCGCGCCAGCGCAGCAGCGGGCCGGGCAGGCTGTTGTTGATGGTCAGTGCGGTGCGTGGGCGGCCGGTGATGTTCACCGGGGTCTGGCCGATGAACAGCTCGAAGTGCTGGCCGGCCAGGTCACGGCCTTCGGCCGCCTGGGCCAGCGGGCGCCACAGCCCCAGGCCCGCCAGTGTGGTGGCGGCGCCCAGGCCTTTGACGAAGGTACGGCGGGTGGGGTTGCGCAACATGGCGTGGCCTCATGCGGGAGAGCCACGATGTTCGCCTGCGCCGCCTGTCAGGTAGCTGAGGCGAACATTACAGCGTTGTCAGCTGGCGGCCTCGTCGGCGCCGAGGTCACGCATCAGCAGGGCGTAGCCGAGCGCAACCTGTTCCGGGATCGGCAGGTACACCACATGGCCGTCACCCGGCGCCACCTCGATCGCCTGCTGCTGGCGGTTGCACAGGCGGTGCAGGTCGAAGTGGTAGTTGCCGCGCGGGGTCATCAGCTCAAGGTGGTCACCCACGGCGAAGCGGTTCTTCACCTTGACCTCGGCCAGGCCATCTACGCGCACGCCGGTCAGTTCACCCACGAATTGCTGGCGCTCGGATACCGAGTTGCCGCGCTGGTAGTTCTGGTATTCGTCATGCACATGGCGGCGCAGGAAGCCTTCGGTGTAGCCGCGCTGGGCCAACGACTCGAGGTTGTCCATCAGGGCGAGGTCGAACGGCCGCCCGGCCACGGCGTCGTCGATTGCCTGGCGGTACGACTGCACTGCGCGGGCGCAGTAGAAGTGCGACTTGGTGCGGCCTTCGATCTTCAGCGAATGCACGCCCATGCTGGCCAAGCGCTCGACGTGCTGGATGGCGCGCAAGTCCTTGGCGTTCATGATGTAGGTGCCGTGCTCGTCTTCGAAGGCTGGCATTTCGGTGCCGGGGCGGTTGCTTTCCTGCAGCAGGAACACCTGTTCGGTGGGGGCGCCCAGACCCAGGGTGGGCTGTACTTCACGCACGATATCGCCGGTGGCGTTCTCGCTGGCGGGCGTGGCGTCGTACTTCCAGCGGCAGGCGTTGGTGCAGGTGCCCTGGTTGGCATCACGCTTGTTGAGGTAGCCCGACAGCAGGCAACGGCCGGAATAGGCCATGCACAGGGCGCCGTGGACGAACACCTCCAGCTCCATGTCCGGCACTTGCTGGCGAATTTCCTCGATTTCTTCAAGTGACAGTTCGCGCGACAGGATCACCCGGCTCAGACCCAGTTGCTGCCAGAACTGCACGCTGGCCCAGTTGACCGTGTTGGCCTGCACCGACAGATGCACCGGCATCTGCGGGAAGTGCTGACGTACCAGCATGATCAGGCCAGGGTCGGACATGATCAGCGCATCCGGCGCCATCGCTACCACTGGCGCCAGGTCCTTGAGGAAGGTCTTGAGTTTGGCATTGTGCGGGGCGATGTTGACCACCACGTAGAAGCTCTTGCCCAGGGCATGCGCCTCCTCGATGCCCAGCGCCAGGTTGGCGTGGTCGAATTCGTTGTTGCGCACCCGCAAGCTGTAGCGCGGCTGGCCGGCGTAGACTGCGTCGGCGCCATAGGCAAAGGCGTAGCGCATGGTCTTGAGGGTGCCGGCGGGGGCCAGCAGTTCGGGCTTGGCGATTGGGTTCATGTGCGCACCGGGGCAAAAGGCGCGGATGCTAGGGCCGGCGCAAAATTCGCGTATTGATTTGCATCAAGGGAGTGGCGGCACTTTTACCCAAGCGGCGCGTACTAATACTCCAGAAGCCACCTGGGGACTTGCGATGAACGAAGCCGCGCTACAGAACAAAGCCTTGGCAGTGCTCCTGGCGCTGGTGACCATTGCCTTTGTCTGGATCCTGCTGCCGTATTACGGCGCGATCTTCTGGGCGGTGATCCTCGGCATCCTGTTCGCGCCGCTGCAACGGCACCTGCTGATCCGTTTTGGCCGCCGCCGCAACCTGGCCGCTGCTACGACCACGCTGGTGTGCCTGCTGGTGGCGATCCTGCCGGTGATCATCACCAGCGCACTGCTGGTGCAGGAGGGCGCCATGCTGTACCAGCGCATCGAGAGCGGGCAACTGGACATCGCTGGCTATGTCGAGCGTGGCAAGGACATGCTCCCGCCCTTTGCCCAGCATGGTCTGGACAGCATGGGCATGGGTAACCTGGATGGGTTGCGCGACAAGATCACCAAGTGGGCCACCCAGGGCAGCCAGGTGCTGGCTAGCCAGGCGTTCAGCTTTGGCCAGGGCACGTTCGAGCTGTTGGTCAGCTTCGGCATCATGATGTACCTGTTGTTCTTCTTCTTGCGTGAAGGCGCGGAGGTTGCCCGCCGGGTACGCCTGGCGGTGCCGTTACCCGAACACCAGAAGCGCCGTTTGCAGCTGAAGTTCAACCGTGTGGTGCGGGCGACGGTGAAAGGCAACGTGTTGGTGGCCATTACCCAAGGGGCGCTGGGCGGGTTCATATTCTGGGTGCTGGGTATTCCCAGTGCACTGGTGTGGGCGGTGCTGATGGCGTTTCTGTCGTTGCTGCCGGCGGTGGGGGCGGGCATCGTCTGGGCACCCGTGGCGGCGTACTTCCTGCTCACCGGGGCGATACTGCCGGGGGTGATCCTGACCGCGTTCGGGGTGCTGGTGATCGGTTTGGTGGACAACCTGTTGCGGCCGATCCTGGTGGGCAAGGATACGCGCATGCCAGACTACCTGATCCTGGTGTCGACGCTGGGCGGGCTGGCGGTGTTCGGGCTCAACGGCTTTGTGATCGGGCCGTTGATCGCGGCGTTGTTCGTGTCCAGTTGGGCGATATTTGCGGCGACCAAGCCGCAGGTGCAGTTGCCGGAGTAGGGCGTTGCTCCCGAGGTTGTCGCGGTCCTTGTAGGCGCGACACAAGGCCGCGCCTACAGAGGCGGTGCAAGCCTTTATAAGGCCTGCGGCATCTCGCCCTTGGCCAGGCGGCGGTTGATGTCGGCGATCACTTCAGGCAACTCGTTGATGGTGTCGATCAGGTAGTGCGGGCGCGAGCCGGCAAACAGCGTGTGGATGCGCTTGCGCTCGCTTTCCAGCTTCTCGGCGCTCAGCGCGCGGTAGCCTTCCCAGGTCAGGCCCAGGGCATTGCCCGAGCACACCAGGGCCACGGTCCACATGCCAGCACGGCGGCCTTCAAGGATGCCCGGTACGGTGTCGTCCACCTTCACGCAGGCTGCTACATCGTCAATTCCCAGGGCGATCACGTTGGCCAGCGCCTGGGCTGGCCATGGGCGGCCGTTAGGGGTTTCGTCGGTGGCCACCACGTGGTCAGCTACATAGCCGTTCTGAGCGGCCAGCTCTACCACCTTGTCCATCACCACCTTCGGGTAGCCCGAGCACGAGCCAATCTTCAGGCCGTCCTGGCGCAGGCCGGTGAGGGTGTCCAGGGCGCCAGGGATCAGCGCCGAGTGCACGGCAATTTTCTCGATCTGCAGCGGCATGAAGCGGTTGTAGATGGCGGTGACGTCATCGTCGGTCGGGGTGCGGCCGAACACCTTGCGGTAGCGCTCGGCAATTTCCGGCACGTCGCACAGGGTGCGGATGTGGTCCCACTTGCCCATGCCCATCGGGCCACGGGCTTCTTCGATAGACACCTGCACGTCGAATTCGGCAAAGGCTTCGACAAAGATCTGGGTTGGAGCAAAGGAGCCGAAGTCGACCACGGTACCGGCCCAGTCGAGGATGGCGGCTTGCAGCTGGGTAGGGTTGCTGTAGTTCATGTGCGCTAATTCCTGAATTCAGGTGGGCAGAGGGTCAGATGTCCAGCACTTCCATTTCCCGCAGCACTTCGGCCACGGCATTCACGGCGGCTTGCATGCCGTCCGCGCCGACCACGCCGATACAGCCGACGCGGAAGGTTTCCACCTGGGTCAGCTTGCCCGGGTAGAGGATGAAGCCTTTGGCCTTGACCCGCTCGTAGAAGTCCTTGAACTGGTAGCGGGCATCATTCGGTGCGTGGAAGGTGACGATGATCGGCGCCTGGATCTCGGCTGGCAGGAAGCTGCGCAGGCCGATGGCGGCCATGCCGTCGAGCAGGGTCTTGCAGTTGTCGGCGTAGCGCTGGTGGCGGGCTGGCAGGCCACCTTCCTCGTTGTATTGCTGCAGTGCTTCGTGCAGGGCGGCGACTACGTGGGTTGGCGGGGTAAAGCGCCATTGGCCAGTCTTGGCCATGTAGGTGTGCTGATCGTGCAGGTCCATGGCCAGCGAGTGGGCATTGCCTTCGGCTGCGGCCAGGGCGGTTTTTTCGGCGAATACGAAGCCCATGCCTGGCACGCCTTCCAGGCACTTGCCGGAGGCGGCGATCAGTGCTTCGAAGGGGATTTCGCGGGCGTCGATCGGCAGTGCGCCGAACGAGCTCATGGCGTCGATGATAAGGCGTTTGCCGTGCTGTTTGATCACCTGGGCGATCTCGGGCAGCGGGTTGAGAATGCCGGTGCTGGTTTCGCAGTGAATCAGCGCCACGTGGGTAACGCTCGGGTCGGCGGCCAGCAGGCGATCGACATCGGCCGCGGTGGTTGGCTGGTCTTCAGCGGTTTCGAAGGTGCTGTAGGCGCGGCCCAGGACCTTGCAGATCTTGGCCAGGCGCTGGCCATAAGCGCCGTTGATCAGTACCAGAACCTTGCCGTCACGTGGCACCAGGGTGCCGATGGCAGCTTCCACGGCGAAGGTGCCGCTGCCTTGCAGTGGTACGCAGTGGTGGCTGGCACTGCCGTCGATGATCGCCAGCAGTTGCTCGCAGACACTGGCGGTCAGCTGGTTGAAGTCGCGGTCCCAGGAGCCCCAGTCCACCAGCATGGCTTGGCGGGTGCGGATTGAAGTGGTCAGGGGACCTGGGGTCAGCAGAATCGGGGCGTTGCTCATTCCGTTATTCCTCACAAGCGGTGGGCTGAAACTACGGGGCCTAGGTTGCAATTCGCGCTGCTATCAATCAAATTGTTTGTTGTTATCCTAGCTATAAGTCAGGCCGATAAATATGAACCTGTTCCAGCTGCGCGCCTTTGATGCCGTTGCCCGTGAGGGCAGCTTTACCCGCGCCGCCGCACGCCTGTTCATCAGCCAGCCGGCGGTGACCGGGCATGTGAAGGCGCTAGAGGAGCACTATCAGATCACCTTGCTGCGGCGCACCGCGCGACGGGTGGAGTTGACCGAGGAAGGCACCCGCCTGGCCGCTATCACCCGCGCCATGTTTGGCTTGGCCGAAGAAGCGCAGGCCATGCTCGAGGCCAATCGCCAACTGCTGACCGGGCGCCTGGAAGTGGCAGCCGACGGCCCGCACCGGGTCATGCCGATGTTGGCGCTGCTGCGCGAGCGCTACCCGGGCATTACCGTCAACCTGCGCCTGGGCAATGCTCAGGAAACGCTCGCGGCGTTGCTCAGCGAGCACGCCGACGTGGCAGTACTGACCGAGATCGAGCCGCGCAAGGGCCTGTACCTGCAAAACCTCTGCGAGTCGCGCCTGTGTGCGCTAGTGCCGGCGGGCCATGCCTGGGCGCAGGCCGAGCAAGACCTGCCGCTGGCTGAACTGCACCAGCAGATCATGGTGCTGCGCGAGCCCAGTTCCACCACCCGGCGCACCTTCGACAAGGCCTGTGCGAAAGCCGGCGTGCAGCCGCGGGTGTTGCTGGAGCTGGACAGCCGCGAGGCCGTGACCGAAGCAGTGGCCTCGGAGCTGGGTATCGGCGTGGTGTCGTCCACCGAAGTGGCCAACGACCCGCGCGTGGTCGCACGGCCGTTGGCGGGCCAGGGGTTGCTCAACCAGCACCTGGTCGGCTGCCTGGAGCGCCGCCGCGAGTTGCGTCTGATCCAGGCATTCCTGGGCTTGGCGGCGGGGCTTTGATGGCTGTTTTGCGCAGGGCGGCCTAAGATGGCCGGCATTGAATTGACGGGACTGTCGATGAGCGAGAAAGACACCATTTCCATGCAACTGGTGCGCGAAGCGCTGTTGCAGACGTGCCCCGCCGGTGAGCCCGACAATGGCTTGCTGGCTCGGGCCGGCATCGCCGTTGAACAATTGCACCTGCCAGAAGCGCGGGTCAGCGCTGAATCCTATGCCCGGCTGTGGCGCTTGCTGGCGCGGCGCTGCAACGATGAATTCTTTGCCATGGACCCACGCGGCCTGCGTAGCGGGTCGATGGCATTCATGTGCCGTGCCAGCATGGGCCAGCCGACCCTGGCAGCCGGCCTGGAAACCGCCCTGGCGTTCCTGTCGCTGATGCTCGAAGACTTGCAGCCGAGCCTGGTGCGTCAGCAGGGCCTGGCCGAAATCGTCATCAACGAGCCGCGTGATGCGCCCCGCCGCGCGTTCACCTATTTCACCTTCTGGATGATCGTGCATGGTGTGGCCTGTTGGCTGGCCGGGCGGCGTATCCCGATCCTGGCCATTGACCTGCGCTGCGCCGAGCCGCCGTTTTGCGAGGACTACCGGGTGATGTTTTCGGAAAACCTGCAATTCGAGCGCCCGCGCACGCGCATGATCATTGCCGCTGACAGCCTCGACGTGCCATTGAAGCGCACACCGGAGGAACTGCAGCGTTTTCTGGCCGAGGCCCCCGGTAACATCCTGGTCAAGTACCGCGACCCGGCCAGTTTCGCCCGGCGTGTTCGCCACGGCCTGCTGCATCAGGCCCCAGGGCAGTGGCCCGATGGCGACAGCCTGGCCCGGCAGCTGTGTCTGTCGCCATCGACGCTGCGCCGGCGCCTGGCCGAAGAGGGGCAGACGTATCAGGGCCTCAAGGACAGCGTACGGCGCGAACTGGCGATTGCCTGGCTGAGCCGGGAGGATGCAGCCCTGGGCGAGGTTGCCGAACGCCTGGGCTTTGCCGACAGCAGCTCGTTCTACAAGGCATTTCGCAAGTGGTTCGGCTGCAACCCGGGGCATTACCGTGCATTGGTCCAGGCACGCGGCTCAGGGCATTAAGGGGCGAGCGCTTCCGGCTGCCGGGCAGTAGCGTACAGGTGCAGGGTGGCAGGTCGAATTACCCAGAGGATTTCGACCATGCCTGAAGCAAAGGTCCACCCTAAACTGCAGCAGGCAGCGGATGACTTCATTGCGGAGCAGTTGCCCGCCTGGCTGAAAAACACTTCCCCACAGCAATTGAAGTCACTGCGTGCTTGCATGAGCGCGCATTTGCAAAGCCAGAAACGCATGGCGGCGACCTCGCGGCAATTGCTGGCGCTCGACCGGTTTGCCGCCCAGCGGCTTGAACAGGCCATGATTCTGGACGCCTTACCTGCGAGCCAGGTACCCACAGGCATTCGCGCAGGTTTCCGATAATTTTGACCGGCAGATGGACGCGCTGGACGAAGAGAAGGAAGCCTTGGGCAGTGGGGTTTATGTAGAACGTTGTGAACAGCTGCGCCGGGATACCGAACTTGCCTTCGAGGCGCTGGCTTTACGCCTTAAGCTCGCCATCACAAGGCAGCTGCCAGGCCTCATTACTGCATGGATCACTTCCCCCTGTGTAGTGATCTACTACTTGTCCAGCATGGTTGGCTCCGCCCGACACCCCAAGGAATCAACCATGCCCACCCGCTTGACTGACACTGATCATTTTATTGCAGCCAGATTACCTGCGTGGCTCAAGCGTGCCTCAAAAAGCCAGATCAACACCCTGCGTAACAGCCTGAACGCACACCACGCGAGTCAGGCGCGCCTGGGTGGTTTGATGCTTGATTTGCTACCGCTGCCGCAGTTTGCCGAACAACAGCTGACGACGTTGCTGGACTCGCCCTTGCCCGAAGGGCAGACACTTGCCCAGCTTGAATGGCTGCTGGTTGCCCCGCGTGTTGGCAGGCTCCCGGGCACTTTGCAGCAGGTCTACGAGTACAGCGAAACCCGCGAAAACGGCTTGCTGCGGCTCATGCGCAACTTTGCTGCAGGCACCACTTATTTCAAAGGCACAGGGTTGGTAATGCCAGGCCGTGATCAGCCTTTGATCGCGTCGCTGAGCGCGTTTATCGAGGCATGTCGCACGCTGGATGTTGGCCAGCGATATCAGGATGAGCTGCAGCGGGTCTTCAACCCGGCGACCCAGGCCGTCATGTCCGAGGACAAGCGCTCAGGGTTGAAGCTTGCGATCGAAGTGGCCGCGTTGCAGGGAAGCATCAGCGCCGACGTACAGATAGCCTTGCGTGAGGTGGCCGATGACGGCCAGGTGCATCGTTCGCAAGGGCTCAAAGGCGATCCGAGGTTATTGACGGTACTGGGGCAGGCGGTGGCCGATGGCTTGCTGATTGCGTTGCGCGATAAAGTCGGTAGAGAACGGGGCCTCGTGCTTTACCTTTCCAGCGACCCTCAGCAGGCGCTGCGCTTTTTTGTCGATGCAACGGCCATGAACGATGCGATGGCGCAGCGGTTGCAACAGGCGGCCTACCGGCAGTACTTCACGCAATTGATCAGCCTCGAACATCGAGCAGGTTTCGTCACAACGCTTGGCAAGCGCCTCGGGGACAAGCAGCCAGACCTGCAGCTTGAATGTGTGCCGCGGCGTGGAAGCATTTTCACCCAATTGGCTACCTTGCAAGTGCAACGGGTCAAGGAAGATGCCCGGTTGTTGCTGGTGCCGAGCGCCGATGCCGACAACCTCGCTGAACATGCCCGGCACGCAGAGTGGAAAGCGATGGGGCTCGACCTTGTGAACCTGGCCGGGTTCTTTATTCCTGTCGTGGGCGCCTTGCTGATGGGGCAGCTGGTTGTGCAGACCTGCTCGGAAGTGTTTGAAGGCGTGACGGATTGGTACCGGGGGCACCAGCATGAAGCACTGGAGCATTTGCTGGGGGTCGCAGAAACCCTGGCGGCCACGGCGGCTACCGTGGCCGGGGTCGGTTTCCTGCGTAGCGCGTTCGTCGGTGGCCTTCAGCCGGTAAGCCTGGGGAACGGAAAAAGCCGTCTGTGGTGCTACGACTCCGCCCATTATCAATCGATGCCAGACACAATCGAGTTGCTTGAGGAAGGGCGCTATGGCGTGGCCGAGCGCCGCTGGGTCTGCATTGAAGGACGCTTTTACGAGGTGCATCAGCCAGTTGCCGATGGGCCTTACCGCTTGCGCCATGCGTCAGGCGATGATGGCTACGGGCCGGTCATGCTGCACAACGCAGAGCGTGGCTGGCGCTTGATGCACGGGCAGCCACTGACCTGGCAGGAGCCTGCGCGCATGCTTGATGTGCTCTGGCCGCAGCATCCCATCATCGAAGCCGGCCAAGCAGAGCAGGTATTGCGGGTGGCGGGTGTCGATCTTGAAGAGCTGCGCGGGTTGCTGGTAGAGAACCGCCCTGCGCCAGTGAACCTTGGGCAAGCCCTGCGCGCTTTCCAGGCCCATGCACGCATCGAAACCTTCTTCACGCGCGCCCGCCTGAACACCTTGATGCCACCCGACAGTGAACTGCTGGCCTGGAGTGAGGGGCGGCTGGAGGTTGGCAAGGGGTTGGCTGAGGTGCTGTCGCACGAGGCCGAATTGCGCCCACAGTTGTTTGCCCACCTGACACGGCAATCCTTTGCCGAGGACCCACTGACGCAGCTGGTAAAGCGTGATTTCCCTGGCTTGCCTTCGGCCTATGTGCGCGAAGTGGTCGGTCAGGCAGGCGACCTTGAGCGTGACATGGCCCGGGTCGAGCAACGCTTGCCTTTGCCCTGTGCGCAAAGCGCGCGCTCGCTATTGCGTCTGGCGCGACTGAACAGGGCGATTACAGGGCTCTACTTGAGCACTGGCTACAGCGACGAGACGGGTGAACTGGTCCTCGCATTACTCGATAGCCTGGAACTTGAAAATATCGATATCGACTTGCGCGAAGGCGCCGTGGATGGACGTTCGATCAAGCTCCTGGGTAGCGGGGGGCAAGGTGAGGCAGCCAGGGTACTGGTGCGCAGCAATGGCAAGTTTCAACTCTTCAATGGGCTGGGAGAGCTGCAAACCGTTGCGTTGGCTGACCCCGGCTGCATCTTCGAAGCGATCTTTGCAGCGCTGACCCCTGCGCAGCGGCCGGGTATTTCCTCGCCGGAGCAGTTGCGGGATCAACTGCTGGCACAGCTGCCTGCTTCACATGGGGGAATCACCCGCATGCTTCGCTGGCCCGAGCGACGCGCCTGGTTCAATCCAGGCCGTCGCCTGGATGATGGCCGCGTGGGTTATCCCCTCAGTGATCACCCTTCCGCCAGCCCCAGGAATGGGCAAGCGACCATTCGCGATCAACTGCGCACGTTGTATCCAGGCTTGGACGAACAGGCGCTTGATGAGGAACTGGCGCGTTTGCAGCAGGGCGAGCGCCCAGTGCTAGAACGACTCGTGGAGTTACAGGATGACCATGATCAGTTGGTGCGCCATCTCAACCGCTGGGTCAATGCCGAGTTGCAGGAAAGCCGCCAGGCTGCACGCAGGTTGACGGCAGACAGCATCTTGCGGGCTTGGCGGCTGCAAGGCGAAATTGTTTCAACCAGGGAAGGGCGGGTGCAGGGCCAGCGTTTGTCATTGAGAGGTAATCACTTGCGCACGCTGCCGTCGTTACCTCCGCAGATCGAGTTTCATCGCATTGCGATGCTTAGCCTGAACGACTCATTGGTCAGTGATGTACCGGTCGACTTCCTGCGCCCATTCACTGCTGTGACGGAGCTGAACCTCGCCAACAATCAGTTGCTGCGTCTGCCAATAGGCATCGCTTATCTACCCGATGTTCAAGTGTTGCGCCTGGCGCACAACCAGATCCGGTTTGATGCCCAGGCGCTGGAAGTTCTCCACGGGCTGCCCAGCCTTTCCCATCTGGACCTGAGCTACAACCGACTAGAGACGCTTGACTTGAGGTTTCAGCATCTATCCCGGCTGACCACCCTGAACCTGCGCTATTGCCGGCTGGGCGCGTGGCCGCAGCGCCTGGAGCTGTGTGGCTTTCTTGAGTGTGCCGACCTGCGTGACAACCAGTTGCGCACGGTGCCGGAGGACATCCAGCAAATGCCTTACGCGTTCCGGCGAACCATTTTGGTCGATCGCAATCCGTTGTCGGCCATGCAGTTGCAGCGGTTGTACTCACTTGACGTCATTGATGAGCATGGGCACTTGCCGGAAGCCTCAGGACCTGTTGATTTACCACGGACCCTTGCGCTTTTGGCCGGCAATGCAGACGCAGCAGGCCAGGAAGTGCGGCAGGGCTTGTGGCAGCGGATGCTGCAGCAACCTGCGAGCAGCGGTTTGTTCAGGTTACTGGCTCGTCTGGAATTCACCGCAGACTACAGCCGTGCAGGCGAAGGGCGAACAGTACTGGTCGAGGGTGTTTGGAGCTTATTGGGTGCCCTGGACGCTGATCCAGTTCTCTGCGGACGGGTTTTTGAGCGTGCCGGCCTGCCGTTGTCCTGTTCCGACGCGGTTGCCAGCCGCTTCAGTGAACTTCAATTACTGGTCAGGCAGGCCCAGGCTGAAACCGAAGCTTTAAACCCTGAAAACCGGGGGCGGTTGCTGGAATTGGGCCGACAGTTATTCCGCCTGTAACGGCTTGAAGGCGTAGCCTATCGGGATGGCCGGCAGCGTCTCTCCACAGGGCAGCATTTTGATGAGCTGGCATTGCAATTGGCGTACAGGGTGCGACTGCGCGCTCGCCTGGGCCTGCCCTGCCAGCCCCATGGCATGCGCTATCCCGATGCAACCGAACTGACCGAGGATGTTATCGAGGCTGCTTTCAGCCAGGTCACCCACGCTCAAACGACAGCTGCCCTGACCGAGAGCCTGAGCCAACGCGAATTCTGGCGCCGTTACCTGCGTCAACAACATGGCCAAATGTTCGATGTGATTGTCGCAGACTACAACCAGCGCTCGATTCAGCTTCAGGCGGTGCGGCCTGCTTTGTCGCAGGTGGAGTATGAGGATCAGCTGAGTCTCTTGCGAGATCGGGAAACCGCCGACATCGAGCGCCTGATCAGCGGCTTGACCGAGTCCTACCTGCGTGCGGCCGAGCGCGGCGAAGGCTGACCCCAGGCGGCCAAACCGGTCATCCAGATTGACAGCTTTGGCCATTGTCGCCAGGCCCGGGCGGCGCGAACATCGTTGGACCGATGGTTCCACTCCAAAAACAAGAAACCAGGAGTCCGACGATGCGCGATTACGCCGAGGCCGCTCGTGCGTTCGACCATGCCCAGGCCGCCGCTGCGGCGCTGCATGGCGACCTTGATGCCCTCAATGCCTGTGTCGAATGCTGCGACCGCCATGCCACCGGTACCGGCAAGCTGGCGCTGATTCACGAAGACCGCGATGGCAACAGCGCGCAGTACAGCTTCGACCAGCTCAAGGCGCAGGCTGCCCGTTTTGCCAATGTGCTCAAGGCGCAGGGTGTGGGTGCCGGGGACCGGGTCGCCGGCCTGATGCCGCGCACCCCCGAGCTGCTGGTCACCATCCTCGCCACCTGGCGTCTCGGGGCTGTTTACCAGCCGCTGTTCACTGCCTTCGGCCCCAAGGCCATCGAGCATCGCCTGGAGCAGTCGCACGCCCGGGTCGTTGTCACTGACAGCCATAACCGCAGCAAGCTGGACGATGTGCACCCTTGCCCGACCATCATCACGGTCAAGGCGCGCAGTGGCGAACTGGACTTCCAGCAATGCCTGGACAGCGCCGCAGACGTCTGCGAGCCCGTGATGCGTTCGGGCAACGACCCGTTCCTGCTGATGTTCACCTCTGGTACCACCGGGCCGGCCAAACCGCTGGAAGTGCCGCTGCGCGCCATCGTCGCGTTCCAGGGCTACATGCGTGATGCTATCGACCTGCGCCCCGAAGACAACTTCTGGAACCTGGCCGACCCGGGTTGGGCCTATGGCCTGTACTACGCGGTCACCGGCCCGTTGTCGCTGGGCCATGCCACCACCTTCTACGATGGCCCGTTCAGTGTTGAAAGCTGCGCCCGAGTAATCGACAAGCTGGGCATCACCAACCTGGCTGGCTCACCCACGGCGTACCGCATGCTGATTGCCGCCGGCGATGCCTTCTCGGCGCCAATCAAGGGCCGCCTGCGGGTGGTCAGCAGCGCCGGCGAGCCGCTCAACCCGGAAGTGATCCGCTGGTTCGCCGATGAGCTGGGTGTGACCATTCACGACCACTATGGGCAGACCGAACTGGGCATGGTGCTGTGCAACCACCATGGCCTGCAGCACCCGGTGCACCTGGGCTCGGCCGGCTTTGCCATCCCTGGCCATCGTATCGTGGTGCTGGACGAGCAGGGCTTTGAACTGCCCGCAGGCCAGCCGGGCATCCTCGCTGTCGACCGTGAACAATCGCCACTGTGCTGGTTTGCCGGCTACCACGGCCTGCCAACCAAAGCCTTCATCGGCAAGTACTACCTCAGCGGTGACACCGTGGAGCTGAACCAGGACGGTAGCATCAGCTTTGTCGGGCGCAGCGACGACGTGATCACCACCTCCGGTTACCGGGTTGGCCCGTTCGACGTGGAAAGCGCGCTGATCGAGCACCCGGCGGTGATCGAGGCGGCGGTGATCGGCAAGCCCGACCCGGAGCGCACCGAGCTGATCAAGGCCTTCGTGGTATTGGCCAGCGGCTACACCGGTAACGCCGAGCTTGAGGAAACCCTGCGCCAGCACGTGCGCCAGCGCCTTTACGCGCATGCCTACCCAAGGGAAATCGAATTCGTCAGCGAGCTGCCCAAGACCCCGAGCGGCAAGCTGCAACGCTTCATCCTGCGTAACCAGGAAGTCGCCAAACAACAAGCGCTACAGGCCACCCCTGCCAGCGCCTGAAAGGAAACCGATCATGCAGATAGCCAACAAACACTTCATCGTCAGCGGCGCCGCCTCCGGGCTGGGTGCCGCCACCGCGCAGATGCTGGTCGAGGCCGGCGCCAAGGTCATGCTGGTCGACCTCAATGCCCAGGCCGTGGAAGCCAAGGCCCGCGAACTGGGTGACAACGCCCGCTTCGCGGTGGCCGACATCAGCGACGAGTTGGCCGCCCAGGCAGCGGTCGATGCTGCCGTCAGCGCCTTCGGCAGCATTCACGGGCTGGTCAACTGTGCCGGCATCGTCGGTGCCGAAAAGGTGCTGGGTAAACAGGGCCCACATGGCCTGGCCAGCTTCGCCAAGGTCATCAATGTCAACCTGATCGGCAGCTTCAACCTGCTGCGCCTAGCCGCTGCAGCCATGGCGGAAGGTGCCGCCGATGAGGGTGGTGAGCGCGGGGTGATCATCAACACCGCCTCCATTGCCGCCTATGACGGCCAGATCGGCCAGGCTGCCTACGCTGCCTCCAAGGGCGCCATTGCCAGCCTGACCTTGCCGGCCGCCCGTGAGTTGGCGCGTTTCGGCATCCGCGTGATGACCATCGCCCCGGGCATCTTCGAAACGCCGATGATGGCCGGCATGACCGAGGAAGTGCGCGCTTCGCTGGCCGCAGGCGTACCGTTCCCGCCGCGCCTGGGGCGCCCGCAGGAGTACGCCGCGCTGGCCCGCCATATCATCGAAAACAGCATGCTCAACGGCGAGGTGATCCGCCTCGACGGTGCACTGCGCATGGCTGCCAAGTAAGGAGAGCGAACATGACCCTCGCCAATGACCCGATCGTTATCGTCAGCGCCGTGCGCACGCCCATGGGCGGCCTGCAGGGCGACCTCAAGAGCCTGACGGCGCCGCAACTGGGCAGCGCCGCCATCCGTGGTGCCGTCGAGCGCGCCGGCATTGATGCCGCCAGTGTCGAGCAGGTGTTGTTCGGCTGCGTGCTGCCGGCCGGCCAGGGCCAGGCCCCGGCGCGCCAGGCGGCGCTGGGCGCCGGGCTGGACAAACACACTACCTGCACCACCCTGAACAAGATGTGCGGTTCGGGCATGCAGGCGGCGATCATGGCCCACGACCTGCTGCTGGCCGGTACTGCCGACGTGGTGGTGGCCGGTGGCATGGAAAGCATGACCAACGCCCCGTACCTGCTGGACAAGGCCCGTGGCGGTTACCGCATGGGCCACGGCAGGATCATCGACCACATGTTCATGGACGGCCTGGAAGACGCCTACGACAAAGGCCGCCTGATGGGCACCTTCGCCGAAGAGTGCGCCCAGGCCAACGCCTTCAGCCGCGAAGCCCAGGACCAGTTCGCCATTGCCTCGCTGACCCGTGCCCAGGACGCGATCAAAAGTGGCCGTTTTACCGCCGAGATCGTGCCGGTGGAAGTCACCGAGGGTAAGGAAAAACGCGTGGTCAAGGACGACGAACAGCCGCCCAAGGCGCGCCTGGACAAGATTCCCCAGCTCAAGCCGGCCTTCCGCGAAGGCGGCACGGTAACTGCAGCCAACTCCAGCTCGATTTCTGATGGCGCTGCGGCGCTGGTGCTGATGCGCCGCTCCGAAGCTGACAAGCGTGGCCTCAAGCCACTGGCGGTGATCCACGGCCATGCTGCTTTCGCCGACACGCCCGCGCTGTTCCCGACCGCACCGATCGGTGCCATCGACAAGCTGATGAAACGCACCGGCTGGAACCTGGCCGAGGTCGACCTGTTCGAGATCAACGAAGCCTTCGCCGTGGTCACCCTGGCGGCCATGAAGCACCTCGA
The DNA here is from genome assembly GCF_039673335.1 of Pseudomonas sp. TWI929. NCBI lineage: Bacteria > Pseudomonadati > Pseudomonadota > Gammaproteobacteria > Pseudomonadales > Pseudomonadaceae > Pseudomonas > Pseudomonas sp. TWI929. The sequence continues at coordinate 2,293 of NZ_JBDJLK010000049.1, read as the reverse complement.
CCTGCCGCATGACAAGGTCAACATCCACGGCGGCGCCTGCGCCCTCGGCCACCCGATCGGTGCTTCCGGCGCACGTATTCTGGTAACCCTGCTGTCGGCTCTGCGCCAGAACAACCTGCGCCGGGGTGTGGCGGCCATCTGCATCGGCGGTGGTGAAGCCACAGCCATGGCTGTCGAATGCCTGTACTGAGGTGAACCATGCTGGTAACTGACGAGCAACAACAGATCGCCGACGCGGTACGCACCTTCGCCCAGGAGCGCCTGAAGCCGTTTGCCGAGCAATGGGACAAGGAGCATCGCTTCCCCAAGGAGGCCATCGAGGAGATGGCCGAACTGGGCCTGTTCGGCATGCTGGTACCGGAGGAGTGGGGCGGCAGCGATACCGGTTATGTGGCCTACGCCATGGCCCTGGAAGAGATCGCCGCCGGTGATGGCGCCTGCTCGACCATCATGAGCGTGCACAACTCGGTGGGCTGCGTGCCGATCCTGCGCTTTGGCAACGAGCAGCAAAAAGCGCAGTTCCTTACCCCGCTGGCCAGCGGCGCGATGCTCGGTGCCTTTGCCCTGACCGAACCGCAAGCGGGCTCCGATGCCAGCAGCCTGAAGGCCCGCGCACGTCTGGATGGCGACCACTACGTGCTTAATGGCAGCAAGCAGTTCATTACCTCGGGGCAGAACGCCGGGGTGGTGATCGTGTTTGCGGTGACTGACCCGGACGCCGGCAAGCGCGGCATCAGCGCGTTCATCGTGCCGACCGATTCACCGGGCTACCAGGTGGCGCGGGTCGAGGACAAACTTGGCCAGCACGCCTCCGACACCTGCCAGATCGTTTTCGACAACGTGCGCGTGCCGGTGGCCAACCGCCTGGGTGCGGAAGGCGAGGGCTACAAGATCGCCCTGGCCAACCTCGAAGGTGGCCGCATCGGTATTGCCTCTCAGGCGGTGGGTATGGCCCGTGCGGCGTTTGAAGTGGCACGCGACTACGCCAACGAGCGGCAAAGCTTCGGCAAGGCGCTGATCGAACACCAGGCGGTGGCCTTCCGCTTGGCTGACATGGCGACCAAAATTGCCGTGGCCCGGCAGATGGTGCTGCACGCCGCTGCGCTGCGGGATGCCGGGCGCCCGGCGCTGGTGGAAGCGTCGATGGCCAAGCTGTTTGCCTCGGAAATGGCCGAAAAGGTCTGTTCGGATGCCTTGCAGACCCTGGGCGGTTATGGCTATCTGAGCGACTTCCCGCTGGAGCGGATCTACCGCGACGTTCGGGTTTGCCAGATCTACGAAGGCACCAGCGACATTCAGCGCATGGTCATTGCGCGTAATCTTTGAAGGAGCAGACTGCATGGCATTCGAAACCATCCTGTTGGACATCCACGGCAAGGTCGGCCTGATCACCCTTAACCGTCCGCAGGCGTTGAACGCGCTGAACGCGCAGATTGTTGGCGAAATCAACCAGGCTCTGGACCAGCTCGAGCGTGACCCGAACATCGGCTGTGTGGTGCTGACCGGTTCTGCCAAGGCTTTTGCCGCTGGCGCCGACATCAAGGAAATGGCCGAGCTGCAATACCCGCAAATTTACGTCGACGACCTGTTCAGCGATTCGGACCGCATTGCCAACCGTCGCAAGCCGATCATTGCCGCAGTGTCCGGCTTTGCCTTGGGTGGCGGTTGTGAACTGGCGATGATGTGCGACTTTATCCTCGCTGCCGACAACGCCAAGTTCGGCCAACCGGAAATCAACCTTGGCGTGCTGCCGGGCATGGGCGGCACCCAGCGCTTGACCCGTGCGGTGGGGAAGGCCAAGGCCATGGAACTGTGCCTGACTGGCCGCCTGATGGGCGCTGAAGAGGCCGAGCGTGCTGGCCTGGTGGCGCGGATCGTGCCGCAGGCAGAGCTGCTGGAGGAGGCGCTGAAAGTAGCGGCGACCATTGCCAGCAAGTCGATCCCGGTAAGCATGATGGTCAAGGAAAGCGTCAATCGCGCGTTCGAAGTTACCCTCAGCGAGGGTGTGCGCTTTGAGCGCCGGGTGTTCCATGCGGCCTTCTCTACCGAAGACCAGAAAGAAGGTATGGCCGCGTTCATCGCCAAGCGCGAGGCGCAGTTCAAGGATCGCTGATCAGACTCCATCCGTTGCCGTTGCCGTTGCCGTTGTTTTTGCTTCTAAGCGCGCGGTAGTACAGGCGATGCAGATTGCGACTTCAGGAGGCCGAGCGAAGGGCTTGCGGAGGGAGGTGACGGGCATGGATGCCCGTCAAGCGCTGAGGCCCCATGGATGGGGCCTGCAGCGCGTACTCCC
>NZ_JBDJLK010000048.1:0-41016 GCF_039673335.1 Pseudomonas sp. TWI929 | reverse complement strand
CCCACAGGATCTCCACAGACCTTGAATGGTGTGGTGTACCTGTGGGAGCGGGTTCACCCGCGAAGAGGCCGGTACAGGCGACACATGTTTGTAAGTTGTTACCGACTATAACGCGGGCCCAAGCGGCTGAAAACGCAGACCGGGTATTCAGTCCCTGAATGCCCCGTCACGCCTGCTCAGTCAGACTTCGGCGCTGGCTGCTCATACTGCGCATTGAACGCCTGGATAAAGCCGTTGCGCAGTATCTGCAAAAACGCCTCGAAGGCACTCACGTCCTGCTTGCGCACGCTGCCACTGAGTTCCACGCGGGTGGCGAACTGGTTTTTCGGTTGGTTCTTCAGCACGGTCTGGGTTGCGCCCACCAGGGCCTCCCACACCGAGCGGAAAAAGCCTTTGTCTTTTTCCTGCACATCCTGTTGCCAGTTGAACACGTCGACATCGCGCAGCAGCGGCTTGATATAGCCGGTAAGCCGGCCATTCTCGGCTTGGGCCTCGATCACCAGGTCGCCATGCCCGGCATTGAAGTCGAACTTGCCGTAGGCGCTGGAAAAGTCATTGAGCTTGCGCAGTTCGATGCCCGTGGCGCGCAGGCGGAACTGGAAATCATCGAAATCGCTGAACGGGTCGAAGGTGGCGCGGCTTTCCACCTTGGCATCGCCCAGCAGCAGGGCGCTGGCCTCCAGGCTGGCATCGCGCCGGCCCTTTTTGTTGCGCACGTTGGTCAGGTTGCGGATGTTGGCGTCCAGCTGGGTGGCCTTGAGGTCGACCGGCGGCTTGGAGTTGAAGTTGCGAAAGGTCAGCACGCCGTTGTCGATAAGCACTTCGTTGAGGGTGATCGGCAGCAGTTTTTCCAGCTGTTGGCGCCAATCGGTGCCTTGGCCGGTCTGCGACGCTTGTTTGCTACCGCCATCGACGAAGTTCAACGCGGGCCGCACGAAGGTCACCTTGGCCACCACGGCCTTGTCGTACCACAGCGAACGCCAGCTCACCGACAGGTCGATCAGCGGCGCGTCCAGCAGCGGCACCGGGACCTTGCCGCGGGTCTTGACGATTTTCAGCCCGTTGATCTTGTAAGCGCCGCGCCACCAGGCCAGGTCCACATCAGCCACCTGGCCGCGGTAGTCGCCCATGTTGGCCAGCTTGTCGTTCAGGTACTCGCGCACCAGGTAGGGCAGGGCCAAGTGCAGGGCCACCAGCAGTATGGCCAGGCTGGCCAGGCCGACCAGCGGCCAGCGGTAGCGACCTTTCATCACAGCCTCTCCAGAGTAGCTTGAGCGGTTGACCGCGCGTCTTGCCGCGGAGTTCGAACAGGCTTTACGGGCCATCGGCCGGGGCTTACCCTTGAACTCTTTCCCTGCTTTTTTTCATGCCAAGGACCCCTGCCATGAGCCGTATCTTTGCAGACAACGCCCACTCCATCGGTAACACGCCGCTGGTGCAGATCAACCGCATCGCCCCACGCGGTGTGACCATCCTGGCCAAGATCGAAGGGCGCAACCCAGGTTACTCGGTCAAATGCCGGATTGGCGCGAACATGGTCTGGGACGCCGAGAGCAGCGGCAAGCTCAAGCCGGGGATGACCATCGTCGAACCCACCTCGGGCAACACCGGCATCGGCCTGGCCTTTGTCGCTGCCGCCCGTGGTTACAAGCTGATGCTGACCATGCCCGCTTCGATGAGCCTGGAGCGCCGCAAGGTACTGAAGGCGCTGGGCGCCGAACTGGTGCTGACCGACCCGGCCAAGGGCATGAAGGGCGCCATCGAGAAGGCCAACGAAATCGTTGCCTCCGACCCGGCCCAGTACTTCCTGCCTGGCCAGTTCGAAAACCCGGCCAACCCGGCGATCCACGAAAAAACCACCGGCCCGGAAATCTGGAATGACACCGATGGCGCGGTCGACGTGCTGGTGGCCGGCGTGGGCACCGGTGGCACCATCACCGGCGTGTCGCGCTACATCAAGCATACGCAGGGCAAGGCGATCCTGTCGGTGGCGGTGGAGCCAGTAGCATCACCGTTGATCACCCAGACCTTGGCCGGCGAGGAGCTCAAGCCCAGCCCGCACAAGATCCAGGGCATCGGTGCCGGCTTCGTACCGAAAAACCTCGACCTGTCGATCGTCGACCAGGTGGAGACAGTGACCGATGAAGAGTCCAAGGCCATGGCCATCCGCCTGATGCAGGAAGAGGGCATCCTTTGCGGTATTTCCTGTGGTGCGGCGATGGCGGCAGCCGTGCGCCTGGCCGAAAAACCGGAAATGCAAGGTAAGACCATCGTCGTAATTTTGCCGGATTCCGGCGAGCGCTACCTGTCGAGCATGCTGTTCAGCGACATGTTCAGCGAGCAGGAAAACCAGCAGTAATCGGCCTTGCCGCTGACTCGGCGCAATATTCAGCGGCGTGGTTTATTGCAAAATCTTCATGAATGCGATCCCGCCCAGGTTGTTTTTACCTCGGCGGGATCGGTTTATGATGGCAGGATGATTTTCAGGAGGGCAGGACGCGCAGCCCTGTCTCTTCCCCAAGGAGTGACGCATGACCTTTTCCTTTGCAGCCAAGGCGGGTGTCTTGCTGGTGTTTTTCGGCAGCGTGCTGTTTGTGCACCTGCGCGGCAAGGCGCGCCTGCCGGTGTTGCGCCAGTTCGTCAACCATTCGGCGCTGTTCGCCCCCTACAACGCCTTGATGTACCTGTTTTCTGGTGTGCCGTCCAAGCCCTACCTGGACCGCCAGCGCTTCCCGGAGCTGGACGTGCTGAAGGACAACTGGCAGGAAATCCGTGAAGAGGCCATGCGCCTGTTCGACGAGGGCTACATCCGCGCCGCCGAGAAGGACAATGACGCCGGTTTCGGTTCGTTCTTCAAGAAAGGCTGGAAGCGCTTCTACCTGAAGTGGTACGACAAACCACTGCCGTCGGCCGAAGCCTTGTGCCCGCGCACTGTCGAGCTGGTCAGCCGCATCCCCAACGTCAAGGGCGCGATGTTCGCCCTGCTGCCTGGTGGCAGCCACCTGAACCCGCACCGCGACCCGTTCGCCGGTTCCCTGCGCTACCACCTGGGCCTGTCCACCCCCAACTCCGATGCCTGCCGCATCTACGTCGACGGCGAGGTATACGCCTGGCGTGATGGCGAAGACGTGATGTTCGACGAAACCTACGTGCACTGGGTCAAGAACGAGACCGACTTCACCCGGGTGATCTTGTTCTGCGACATCGAACGCCCGCTGAGCAGCCCGCTGATGACCCGTATCAACCGCAAGGTCAGTGCCTTCCTCGGCCGCGCCACTGCGCCGCAGAACACCGACGACGAACGTGTGGGCGGGATCAACCAGGCCTATGCCTGGAGCAAGCGCTTCAGCAATAAGATCAGTGGCCACGTGAAGCAGTTCAAGCGCGCCAACCCCAAGGCCTACCGCGTGCTGCGGCCGGTGCTGGCGGCGGTGGTGGCTTATGCGTTGTATCGCTGGTTGTTCTGATTTTGCCTATTGGGGTTGATTTGCAGCCCCTGTGGGAGCCAATTGTCTTGCTCAATTTCTGAAAGCTGGCGCGATCCCTGTGGGAGCGGGCATGCCCTAATGCCAGTTAGTTAAGCAATTTGGGGCCGCGCTGCGGCCCATCGCCGGCAAGCCCGGCGCCCACAGAAAAGGCGCCTGGCTTGAGTGCGATGCGGGGGTGGTGGGGGCGGGGTGGGCGGCGCTGGGGGGCGCACCCGCCCCAGTAGCCTTAACTGACTGGCATTAGTGCACGCCCGCTCCCACAGGTACCGAGCATGCCTCGGACCTCTGGGTACAGCCTTTCAAGCTGGCTCCAACGCCTCCACCACCTTCCCACGGCTAAGGTGCACCACCTTGTCCGCCGTATCGAAATACCGGTCATCATGCGAGATCACGATGATGGTCTTGCCCATGCGCTTCAGGTCCGGCAGCAGCTCGGTATAGAACACCCGGCGGAAGGTCGGGTCCTGGTCTGCCGCCCATTCGTCGAACACCAGTACCGGCCGCCCGTCCAGCCAGGCATTGACCAGCGCCAGGCGCTTTCGCTGCCCGGTCGACAGGTCGGTGGTGGTAAAGGCGCCGTCGCGCACGCTGACCTTGTGGGCAATCTCCAGCCGCTCCAGGTAGCGCGTGGCATCGCTGGGCAGGGCATGTTCATGCTCGGGTAGGTCTTCGAACAGGTAGTAGTCGGCAAAAACCGTGGTGAACAGCTGGCGGTAGTCATCCAGCGCTTGCGGCCCAACGGCCTTGCCGTTCAGGCGCACCTCACCGCGCTGCGGGGTGTAGAGGCCCAGCAGCAGCTTGATCAGCGAGGTCTTACCGCAGCCGTTTTCACCGACGATGAACAGGATCTCGCCCGGCTCGATGCTCAAGTTCACCGGCCCCACGCGGAACGGTTCGTTGCCGTCCACCGGTGGGTAGGCGTACTCGACGTTATGCAGCTCCAGGTGCGCGCTGGCCGGGGCGGCACGTTTGACCGGCGGTTCCAGCAGCAGGTGTGGTTCGGGCGAAGAGAAGCGCTCGGACAGGTCGGCAATGCGGCGGAACGCTACCTGTGCGCGGCCAAGAATCGGCAGGTTGCCGATCAACGTTTCCAGCGGGCCCTTCATGTACAGCAGCACCAGCACGAAGCCGCTCATCACCGCCGGGTCGTTGCTCGGCCACAGCGATTGCAGGGCCAGGGTCAGGCCGATGACCACGAAGAACAGCATCGAGCCCAGGCTCTTGGCCACAACGAAGATGTTGATGGCGCGGATGTGGGTATTGGCGATGAAGTCGGCAGTGCCCTGGATGTTGCGCGTCAGCATGGCATGGCGACGGCGGCGGTTGATGCGCAGTTCCTTGGCGCCTTCGGCGATGGCGGAGTAGTGCTTCTGCAGGTTGTCCTCGGCATCGCGCGCGGCGTTGAAGCCAGCCACACCTTTTTGCCGGGCGATGTACTGCACGCCGCTGCCGATACCAATAGCCACCAGGGTGATGAGGAAGATCGGCCACGACAACCAGGCCAGGTAGGCCATGCAACCCGTCACGGTAGTCAGGGAAATGGCCAAGGGGGAAAAGGCGAAGGCGAAGTCGCTGATGGTGTCGACATCACGGGTCAGCACCGGGATCAGGCGATGGGTGCGGTAGCGCTCGATCTGTTCGATTGGCGCCGACAACACCTTGGCGCCCAGGTCCTTGCGCAGCCGGGCAATCACCTTCTGGCCGACGTAGTTGCTGCCGCTGTCGGCCGCCACGCTGCTGACCAGGGCCAGCACGCACAGGCCGGCGAAGGCCAGGATCACGCCCTGGCTCATGCCATCGGCAGCGTGCAGGCCCTGGTTGACGGTGGCCAGCAGGGCGGTCACGGCCAGGCCGCCGAGCATGCCCAGCAGCACCGAGACGATTACCGCCGGGCGGTAGGGTTTGAGCAGGCCCAGCAGTTCGCGGATGGCCCCGGGGGAAGAGGTTTTCATGAAGCGTGATCTCGCTGGTGGAGTGGGGGCGGGGTCAGCTGCCGAGGGTCAGGGAGCCCTTCATCAAGGTGCTGTGGAACGGGAACGAGCAGTAGAAGCTGTAGTCGGTACCGGCCTTCAGCAGCTTGGTATCGAGGGTGACGCTGTCCTTTTCACCACCGCCGATCAGGCGGGTGTGGGCGATCACCCGGGTGTCGCCGGGTTTGACGTAGTCCTGCGCCTCGCCGGCCTTCTGGCCGTCATCCAGCACACCCTGCATGTCGGCCTGGGTGCTCAGCACCCAGTTGTGGCCCATCACGTTCTTCGGCATGTCGCCGGGATGGGTAAGGGTGACGGTGAATTGGGTGCAGGCCTTGGGCACGCTGATGGCAGCCTTGTCGAAGGTCATCTGGTCGGTGCCGTGGATTTCCACGGCGCAGGGCTCCGCCGACCAGGCGGCCGGGGCCGTGGCGAGCAGGGCGAGGAGCAGAAGCTGGCGAGTCATGTACGGTTCCTGGGCGATAAAGGGGTGCACATCGTTCAGACGAACCGGCGCGCGCTGGCTTTACCTGTGTGTACTGCGCGGGTGAATTTCCCGCTGGCCCGCTCGTTCATCTAGTCAGGCGCCGCCATGGCGCGCATCCCGATTTCGCCGCCAACGCGGCCCTGGCTTGAGGTGACCGTACATGAGTGAACTGCTGAGCTTTGCCATCGAACCGCTGGACGCCGCGCGTGGCAACCTGCCGCTGCTGGTGCGTGCACCGGAGCCGGGGATCGACCTGCTGGAAGCCTTTGCCGAGCTGCAGCCGCTGGTGGACCAGCACCTGCTGCAAGCTGGCGGCATTCTGTTCCGCGGGTTCGAAGTGGCGGGTGCCGAAGCTTTCCGTCAGTTCGCTGCCTCCTTCGGCCACCCGCTGCTCAACTACGAGTTCGGCTCCACCCCGCGCAGCAACGTGACCAAGGGCGTGTACACCTCCACCGAGTACCCGGCGCACCAGAGCATCCCCCTGCACAACGAGCAGGCCTACACCCTGGAGTGGCCGATGAAGATCTGGTTTTACAGCGTGATCCCCGCCGAGACCGGTGGCGAGACGCCGATTGCCGACAGCCGCGAGGTGTACCGGCGCATGCCGGCGCGCATTCGCCAGCGGCTGGAGGAGAAAGGGCTGATGTACGTGCGCAACTATGGCAACGGCCTGGATGTGGAATGGTCGCAGGTGTTCAACACCGAAGACCCGCGCCAGGTCGAGGCCTATTGCCGGGCGCACGCCATCGAGTGCATCTGGAAGGACGACGGCGAACTGCGCACCCGCCAGCGCTGCCAGGTGGTGGCGCGCCATCCGGTGACCGGGGATGACGTGTGGTTCAACCAGGCGCACCTGTTCCATGTGTCGAACCTGCAGCCAGAGGTGCGCGAGTCGCTGATGGACATCGTCGAGGAAGAAGACCTGCCGCGTAACGTGTACTACGGCGACGGTACGACCATCGAGGACTCGTTGCTCGATGAGGTGCGCGGGGTGCTGGATGAATGCACCATCAGTTTCCCCTGGCTGGCGAACGATGTGCTGATGCTCGACAACATGCTCGCGGCGCATGCGCGGTCGCCGTTTACCGGCAAGCGCAAGGTGGTGGTGGCGATGGCGCAGGGGCATAGTGAGGTGTTGGGCTGACAGGTGTTCACCGTGGCAGGTGTGGCACCTGTGAGATCGAGCGCCGCCCGCGCGGCGCTCGATCTCACAGGCGCTGAAAGGGTTGTGGCGAACACTGCAACCTACAACAATTCCAGAATCTTCCTACGCCTCGGGACTGGCAACTCCACCCCTTGCGAAATACCCTACAACCTCTGTCGACACGCGTCTGATTGTTCCTGCAAATCCCGCCCTCTAGGCTTTGCCTGTCGCTGACGGTTCAGCGATCGGGTGTGGAAACCTGGCAAGACATCATGGTGCGAGTCGTTATGACAGCTGTACGCGGGAGGCCTTCGGGCCTACCGGGTTCGCACCATGCCTGGTTTTCCACCCCGTGTGCAGCTGTCACCCTATGTGTGGAAACGGACGGGTGGCACATATGACTATGGTGCCGAAAATCATGACCGACGAAACCAAAACCACCCCCGGTGTCACCTACTTCTTCCAAGGCGAAGGCCAAACCCATTCGCTGTTCCGTATTGCAGCGGGCATCCCCTGCCGCAGCGCCCGGGAGCAAGCCTCGGAACTGATGGGCTATGCACGCGACTTGTCACTGACCGGCTTGATGGATGGCGACCAGCAGATGCTCTGGGCATCGCATTACTTCGCAGCCATGGCCAAGGCGCTGCTGGATGATGCCGAGTTGGGTTTGATGCACTGACCCTTGTATTGGCTGGGCTGGCCCTTTCGCGGCTAAAGCCGCTCTCATAGAACAAATCGTAACTCTCTGATCTGACGCGGTCTCTGTGGGAGCCGCGCTTGCCGGCGATGGGCTGCGAAGCAGCCCCAATACAGACGACACCCTTCTGACGGATTGTGAGTGATTTGAGGCTTTGGGGCCGCTGCGCAGCCCATCGCCGGCAAGCGCGGCTCCCACACCGAGTGCGGCGGGCTTGCGGGCAGAGTTCCCTGCGCGACAGCGCAGCCCGGAGGGGCTGCGTATGCCCCAGTGCATGCAAAACGCCTGTGGGAGCGGGCATGGCCGCGAACACGGGCGAAGCCCGTGCCATCCACCGCGAACAGGCCCGACAAGGCGACTCCCACAGCCCAGCTGTCCCCCACTAAATAACCCCCCCACCCCTTCGTCTGACAGTTACCGCTCGACTGCCAGGACTCCGCTCGACATGAATGCCGACCAAACGCTCAAGCTCGCCCGCCGCTTTATCGAACTCAGCCCCGACAAGCGCCGCCTGTTCCTCAAGGCGCTGCAGGGCGAGGGCATGGATTTTTCCGTGCTGCCGATCGCGCCTGGGGTGGAGGTGGCCGAGCGTGACCAGCTGTCGTACGCCCAGCGGCGCATGTGGTTCCTCTGGCAACTCGACCCGCAAGGCGCGGCGTACAACCTGCCGATGGCCGTGCGCCTGCACGGCCCGCTGAACCTGGCCGCCCTGCAACAGGCTTTCGATGCCCTGGTGGCCCGCCACGAAACCCTGCGCACCCGCTTTGTCACCGACGGCGATGACGTGCGCCAGCGGGTCGATGCCGTCGCAGCCCCGCTGCAACTGCGCCAGGATGCCCTCACTGGTCTGGACGACAACGCCTGCCAGGCCGCCATCGAGACCATCGCCGAAGCCGAAGCCCTGGCCCCGTTCGACCTGGCCAGCGGCCCATTGCTGCGTGTGCGCCTGTTGCAACTGGCGGCGCAAGAATACGTACTGCTGCTGACCTTGCACCACATCGTCGCCGACGGCTGGTCGATGAACGTGCTGATCGACGAATTCCTGCATCTGTACGATGCCGCCGTGGTCGGCACCGAGGCCACTCTAGACGCGCTGCCGATCCAGTACCGCGACTACGCCCTGTGGCAGCGCAGCTGGCTCGAGGCCGGTGAACAGGAACGCCAACTGGCCTACTGGCAGGCACGCCTGGGCGACGACCATTCGCCGCTGGAGTTACCACTGGACCGCACCCGCCAGGGCCGCCCCAGCTACCGCGGCGCTCGCCATGAATTCCCTGTCGCCGCAGACGTCGCCGAGCGCCTGCGCGGTGTGGCTCGCAAGCACAATGTCACCCTGTTCATGGTCCTGCTGGCCGCCTTCAAGCTGCTGCTGCAACGCTACAGCGGCCAGGCCGCGATCCGCGTGGGCGTGCCCATCGCCAACCGCAACCGTGCCGAAGGCCAGGGCCTGATCGGCTGCTTCATCAACACCCAGGTGCTGCACACCGAGATCGACCCGCTGCTGGATATCGCCGGCCTGCTGCAGCGCGTGCGTGAAACCGCCGTGGGCGCGCAAAGCCACCAGGACTTGCCGTTCGAACAGTTGGTCGAGGCTTTGGACTTGCCGCGCAGCACCGAAAGCCCGCTGTTCCGCGTGCTGTTCAACCACCAGGCGCAGGTGGCTGACGTACAAGCCATTGAAACCCGCTCCGGCCTGAGCCTGGCCCCTATTGCCCTGGAAAAGCACAGCGCCCGCTTCGACCTGGCGCTGGACACCCATGAGCGTGCCGGCCAGTTGCACGCGGCATTCACATACGCGACTGACGTGTTTGATAAAGCCACCGTCGAAGCCTTGGCTGAACAGTGGCTGGCCCTGGTGCAGGCGTTGGCGGATGATGCCGCTGGCGCCGTGGGCGAGTTGGCGTTGCCGGGGGCGGTCGCTGCCGTTGGTGCGCCAGGGCAGGCTGACGAAGTGCTGCTGGTGCATCAGCGCTTTGCTGTCGCCGCCAACCGCCACCCCGAGCGCACTGCGGTGATGGCTGCCGGCGAGCAGGCCAGCTTCGCCGAACTCGCTGCCCGCGCTGAAGGCATCGCCAGCCGATTGGTCGACGCCGGGGTAGGGCCGGACACACTGGTCGGCGTACTGGCCGACCGCAGTGTTGGCATGCTCGCCAGTATCCTTGGCGTACTCAAGGCCGGTGGCGCCTACCTGCCGCTTGAGCCTGAGCAACCAGCCGAACGCCTGGCCTACATGCTCGCTGACAGCGGCACGCGGCTGGTGCTGGCCCCCGGCAGCTGGCAGGCCGCGCTGCCCGCAGCCGTGCAGCACCTAGACTGGGCACAAGCCGGCAATGGCGGCGCCGCACCTATCGCTCCGGTGCCGGCCAACCTGGCCTATGTGATCTACACCTCCGGCACCACCGGCCAGCCCAAAGGCGTGGCGATCAGCCATGGCGCCCTGGCCAACTACGTTGACGGCATCGCCACACGCCTGCCGCTAGAGCGCATCCGCAGCATGGCCCAGGTCTCTACCCCGGCTGCCGACCTGGGCCACACCATGCTGTTCGGCGCCCTGTGCGGCGGCCACACCCTGCACCTGCTGCTGCGCGAGCAGGTGCTGGATGCCGAAGGTTTCGCCGCCTACCTGGCCGAGCACCAGGTGGATGCGCTGAAGATCGTGCCATCGCACCTGGAGGCCATGCTGGTGGCAGGCCGCGCGGCACTGCCGGGGCAGTGCCTGGTGCTCGGTGGCGAGGCCATCAGCCCAGGCCTGTTGGGCAAGGTCCGCCAACTGGCCCCGGCGCTCAAGGTGTTCAACCACTACGGCCCAACCGAGACCACCGTCGGCGTGCTGGTTGCCGAACTGAACGAACAGAGCAGCCTCGGCCAGCCATTGGCCAACACCCATGTGGCGGTGCTCGACCGCTGCCTGCAACCACTGCCGGCCAAGGCCAAGGGCGAGCTGTACATTGGTGGCGCGGGCCTGGCCCGTGGCTACCTGAACCGCCCGGCACTCACCGCCGAACGCTTCGTCCCCGACCCCAACGGCAGCCACGGCCAGCGCCTGTATCGCAGCGGTGACTGGGTGCGCCAGGGCAACGACCTGCAATTCGCCGGGCGCATGGATGGCCAGGTAAAAATCCGTGGCTATCGCGTAGAGCTGGCCGAAATCGAAAACCAGCTGCGCGCGCTGGATGGCGTCGCCAACGCCCTGGTCCGCGTGCATGGCCAGGCGCCGCAACTGCAATTGGCCGCCTGGTTGGTGCCTGGCGAGATGCCAGCCGACAGCCTGGCCTGGCAAGACTCGCTCCGTACCACCCTCAAAGGCCTGCTGCCCGAGCACATGGTGCCGACCCACCTGATGGTGCTGGAACACCTGCCGGTCACGGTCAATGGCAAGGTTGACGTCAAGGCGCTTCCGGAGCCGGTTGCCACCCAGGTGGCCTACCAGGCACCGCAAACTCCGCTGCAGGTGCAGTTGGCGCAGATCTGGGCCGAAGTCCTGCAAGTCGCGCAGGTGGGCCTGAGCGACAACTTCTTCGCCCTCGGCGGCCACTCGTTGCTGGCTACCCAGGCCGTTTCGCGGGTGCGCAAGCAGCTGGGCGTGGATATTCCGCTGCGCACCCTGTTCGACACCGTCGACCTGCAGGCCTTCGCCCAGGCGGTGGTCGAAGGCGAGCAGGGCGGGGGCCTGGACATCGAAATCCTTGACCGCCAGCAACCGCTGCCGGTGTCACGTTCGCAGAACCGTCAGTGGCTGTTCTGGAAGCTCAACCCACAAAGCCTGGCCTACAACACCCCGATGGCCGTGCGCATGCAGGGCAACCTCGACCAGGCTGCGGTGCAATTTGCGCTGGACGCGCTGGTGGCCCGCCACGAATCGCTGCGCACGGTGTTCGTCGAGGCCGACGGCCTGCCCTGGCAGCGCATCCTGCCGGCCGCCACGGTGCCACTCGGATTCGAAGACCTCAGCGGCCACGACCACGCCGCGCAGATGCGCAAGCTGGAAGCCGAAGCCTTTGTCCCGTTCGACCTGGAGCAAGGCCCGCTGCTGCGCGCACGGTTGTTCAAGGTGCACGCGCAAGAGCACCTGCTGTCGCTGACCCTGCACCATATCGTCTCTGACGGCTGGTCGATGAGCCTGCTGGTGCGCGAGTTCGCCGCCGCCTACAACGCCGCGGCCACGGGGCAGGCACACACCATCGAGCCGCTGCAGGTGCAGTACGCCGACTTCGCTGCCTGGCAGCGCAAGTGGCTGGCCGAAGGGCAGATGCAGGCGCAGATCGACTACTGGAAAGGCCGTCTGGAAAGCGACTTCGAAGTGCTCGAACTGCCTGCCGACCGCATGCGCCCGCAGGTAAAAAGCTACCAGGGCAGCCGTTACGACGTGCGCCTGCCACTGGCCCTGACCGAGCGCCTGCGGGCCCTGGCAGTGGCGTCCAACGCCACGCTGTTCCATGTGTTCCTGGCGGCCTATGCCATTGTGCTGTCGCGCTACAGCCGTAAAAGCACGCTGAACATCGGCGTGCCGGTCACCAACCGCAACCGCCTGGAGCTCGAAGGGCTGATCGGCTTCTTCATCAACGTGGTGGTGGCCCGTATTGGTGTCGATGGCAGCCAGCCGTTCCCGCAGCTGCTGGCAGCGATCAAGGAAACCACCTTGCAGGCCCAGGCCAACAAGGACGTACCGTTCCTGGAGGTAGCCGAAGCGCTGTACCCGGACCGCGACCAGGGCGTGAACCCGTTCTTCCAGGTGCTGTACAACCACCTGCGCGACCTTGGCGAGCAGGTGTCCAGCGATGCCCTGCACGGCCTGCAGGTCAAGGAAGTCGACCTGCTGGAGCCGGGCGCGCAGTACGACATCTCGCTCAACACCCTGGAGCGCGCCGATGGCGTGACCGCCTCGTTCAACTACTCTACCGACCTGTTCGACGCCGCGCGCATCGAGCGTATGGCTGGCCACTGGCAGGCGCTGCTGGAGGCCATCTGTGCCCAACCGCAGCGCTGCATTGCCGAGCTGGACATGCTTGGCAGCGGTGAACGCCAGCAACTGACCCATGCCTGGAACCCGGCGCCGCAGGCCGACAGCGGCCTGTGCGCGCACCAGTTGCTGGAACGCCAGGCACGTCAGCGGCCAGACGCTGTGGCGCTGGTCTTCGATGACCAACAAATGACCTACGCCGAGCTGGACCACAGCAGCAACCAGCTGGCGCACCGGCTGCGCGCGCTGGGCGTGGGCCCGGACCGCCTGGTCGGTGTAGCGGTCGAGCGCGGCCTGGGCATGGCCCTGGCGCTGGTCGCCATTCACAAGGCCGGTGGCGCCTACGTGCCGCTGGACCCGGACTACCCGCAAGAGCGCCTGGCCTACATGGTCGAGGACAGCAACATTGGCCTGCTGCTGGCCGATGCACCTTCGCGTGAGCGCCTGCAGCTGGGCAAGCAGCTGCCTTGCGTGGTGCTGGAGCCGGGCCTCGAGTGGCTGAACGCCTGGCCCGCCGAACCGCTGGCCAACCTGGCCGCGCCGCACAACCTGGCCTACGTGATCTACACCTCCGGCTCTACCGGCATGCCCAAGGGCGTGGCCATCGACCACCATGCCCTGTCGGTGTTCTGCCAGGTAGCCGGCGACTATTCGCGGCTGAGCCCGGACGACCGCGTGCTGCAATTCGCCACGTTCAGTTTCGACGGTTTCATCGAGCAGTTTTTCCCGCCATTGGCGCAGGGCGCCTGCGTAGTGCTGCGTGACCTGCGGCTGTGGGACACCGCCACGTTGCTGGACGAAATCAACCGCCATGGCGTAACCGTGGCCGACCTGCCGGCGGCCTATTGGCGCCTGCTGGCGCTGGAGCGCCGCGCCCCCGAGGCCTATGGCCGGTTGAAGCAGATTCACGTCGGCGGTGAGGCGGTGCCGGAAGACGCCCTGCGCGCCTGGCTGGCCGATGGCCCGCCAGCGGTGCGCCTGCTGAACACCTACGGCCCGACCGAAGCCACCGTAGTCGCCACCACCTATGACTGCTCGCAAATGACCGCGCAGCAGATCAGCCAGGGCGGCGTACCGATCGGCCGCGCCATTGCCGGCCGCAGCCTGCATGCCCTGGACGATGGCCTGGCGCCAACCCCGGTGGGCGTGCCCGGCGAGCTGTTCATCGGCGGCGCCGGTTGCCTGGCACGCGGTTACCACCAGCGGCCGTCGCTGACTGCCGAACGCTTCATCCCCGACCCGTTCGACCCGGTTGGCGGTGGCCGCCTGTACCGCACCGGTGACCTTGGCTGCTACGACGAAAATGGCCAGCTGGCCTATCGCGGCCGGGTCGACCACCAGGTGAAGGTACGCGGCTTCCGTATCGAGCTGGGCGAGATCGAGCAGTACCTGCGGGCGCACCCGGACGTGCGCGAAGCCACCGTGCTGGCCATCGACCTGCCTGGCGGCAAGCAGCTGTGTGCCTACGCCGTAGCGGCCGAAGGTTACGGCGGTGACCTGCGCCTGGCCTTGAAGCAGTACCTCAAGGCCAGCCTGCCGGACTACATGATCCCGTCCTACCTGGTGACCTTGCCGAGCATGCCACTGACCCCCAGCGGCAAGCTCGACCGCAAGGCCCTGCCACTGCCCGACCCGAACCCGCCGCAGCACGACTATGAGGCGCCGCAGACCGAGCGGCAACAGCAGCTGGCGGCCATCTGGGCGCAGTTGCTGAGCGTCACCCGGGTCGGTCTGAACGACAACTTCTTCGAGCTGGGCGGCCACTCCCTGCTGGCCGCCCAGGCAGTGTCGCGGATCAACGTCGAGCTGGGGGTGGACATGCCGCTGCGGCTGATCTTCAGCCACCCGCAATTGCGCGCCTTCTCCCAGGCGCTGGATGAGCAGGGCCTGTCGCTGTCCGACGACGGCCTGAGCGATATCGAAAAAATGATGAACGAATTCACAGAGGCCTGACATGGAACTCACTGCAGCACAACGCATCGCCCAACGTTTCGTCGGCCTCCCCGTGGAGCAGCGCCAGCAGATCCTGGAGAAGATGCAGGCCAGCGGCCAGAGCTTCCGCCTGCTGCCCATCGTGCCCGCCCGCCAGGGCCTGGCGCGTATTCCGCTGTCGTACGCCCAGCAGCGCCTGCTGTTTCTCTGGCAGCTGGAACCCGACAGCTCGGCCTACAACGTGCCGATGGCGGTGCGCCTGAAAGGTGCGCTGGACCAGGCGGTGCTGCAACAGGCGCTGGATGCGCTGGTGCAGCGTCACGAGTCGCTGCGCACCCGCTTCGTCTCGCAGGAGGGGGAGTTCCATCAGGAAATCCTCGACCACTGCCCGTTGCCGCTGGAGCGGGTGCTGCTTGACGGCAGCCCCGATGAAACAGCGCTGAGCGAGGCGGTGGACGCTGCACTCAAGCAGCCGTTCGACCTGCTTGGCGGGCCGCTGCTGCGGGTGACCCTGCTGCGCGTGGCGGCGCAGGAGCATGTACTGGCGCTGAGCATGCACCACATCATCTCTGACGGCTGGTCGAGCGATGTGCTGGTGCAGGAGTTCATCCAGCTGTACACCGCCTTGGCCGAAGGCCGGCAGGCCGAGCTGCCGGCCTTGCCGATCCAGTACGCCGACTACGCCATCTGGCAGCGTGCCTGGCTTGAAGCCGGTGAAGCGCAGCGCCAATTGGCCTACTGGCGGGCCCAGCTGGGCGATGAGCAGCCAGTGCTGAGCCTGCCGCTGGACTTTGCACGCCCGGCCACGCCAAGCCAGCGCGGTGCGGTGGTGCGTGTGGACATCGGCGGCGAACAGGCCGAAGCCCTGCGCAGCCAGGCACGCAAGGGCGGCCACACCCTGTTCGTGCTGGTGTTGGCGGCGGTGGCGGTGGTGCTGTCGCGTTACAGCGGCCAGGCCGACATCCGTATTGGCGCACCGAATGCCGGACGCAACCGAAAAGAGCTGGAAGGCCTGATCGGCTTTTTCATCAACACCCAGGTGCTGCGCGTGCAGGTGGACGAGCGCGCCACCTTTGCCGCGCTGCTGGAGCAGGTGAAAGAGGTGATTGGCGGTGCCCAGTCGCACCAGGAGCTGCCGTTCGAACACCTGGTCGATGCCCTGCTGCCTGAGCGCAACCTGGCCCACAACCCGTTGTTCCAGTTCAAGATCAACCAGCACGTGGCCGCCAGCGACGCGGGCCGTAAGCGCCTGGGCGCGCTGGAAGTGGAGGGCTTTGCCCGTGACGGCGGCGATGCCCGCTTCGACCTGGCATTCGACTTCTCCGACAAGGCCGACGGCATCGAAGGCTACTTTACTTACGCCACTGACTTGTTCGAACAGGCCACCATCGAGCGCATGGCGGGCTCACTGCGCCAGGTATTGAACGCACTGGTGTGCGACCCGCAGCAAGCCATCGTCGATTGCCCGGAAGTGGCCGCCGTGCTGCCGGCTACCGTGCAAAGCTACCCGCATGGCGACTTCCTCGGCCTGTGGCGCCAGGCTATGGCGCAAGGCCAGGCCAACGGCGGTGTGCGCGCCGGTGAGCGGTTCATGACCCAGGCCGGGCTGGAGGCAGCGTCCAACCGCCTGGCTGGCTACCTGCGCCAACGTGGCGTCGGTGCAGGCAGCATCGTCGCCCTGTGCCTGCCGCGCTCCATCGAATGGGTCAGCGCCTTGCTCGCGGTGCTCAAGACCGGCGCCGCCTATCTGCCCCTGGATACCCAGCAACCACAGGAACGCTTGCAGCAACTGATTGCCGACAGTGGCGCCGCCATGCTGCTGCACGAGCCGGGTGATCAGCGCTTCGCCGGCCTGGAGGGCGTGCAGGTGGTTGCCTGTGATCACACCGCCTGGGCAACCTGCAGCGACAGCCCGGTCGAGGTGGAGATTGCCGCCGAACAACCGGCCTACCTGATCTACACCTCGGGCTCGACCGGCCAGCCGAAAGGCGTGGTGGTCAGCCACGGGGCGCTGGCCAGCTATACCCAGGCGGTGCTGGCGCGCCTGCAATTGCCGGCTGATGCGAGCATGGCGATGGTCTCCACCACCGCAGCCGACCTGGGCCATACCGTGCTGTTCGGTGCCCTGGCCTCGGGCCGCCTGCTGCACCTGCTGCCACAGGAACTGGCGTTCGACCCGGATGGCTTCGCCAGCTACATGGCGCAGCACCAGGTTGGTGTGCTGAAGCTGGTGCCGAGCCACCTGCAAGGCCTGCTGCAAGCGGCCCGCGCCGCCGATGTGCTGCCCGCCGAGGCACTGATCCTGGGTGGGGAAGCCTGCAGCTGGGGCCTGCTGGAAAAGGTCCGCGAACTACGCCCCGATTGCCGAGTCATCAACCACTACGGCCCGACCGAGACCACTGTCGGTGTGCTCACCTTCGAGCCCGACCAGCCGCTGCCGGGCTGCCGCACTGTGCCGGTCGGTCGCCCGCTGGGCAATGCCTGCGCCCAGGTGCTGGATGGCTACCTCAACCCCTTGGCCGCGCAGGTTGCCGGCGAGTTGTACCTGGGCGGGCAGGGCGTCGCCCAAGGCTATCTGGGCCAGCCTGCGCTGACTGCCGAACGCTTCGTGCCGGACCCGTTCAGCGAAGCCGGTGCCCGCCTGTACCGTACCGGCGACCGTGCGCGGCTGACGGCTGAAGGCCTGGTCGAGTTTGTTGGCCGTGCCGACGACCAGGTGAAAATCCGTGGTTACCGTGTGGAACCGGGCGAAGTCGGTCGCGTGCTCGCCAGCCTGCCCGGTGTCCGCGAGGCCGTGGTGCTGGCACTGCCGCTGGAAGGCGATGCCGAGCGCCTGCAACTGGTGGCCTACGGGGTAACCGACGCTGGGGTGACCGTGCAGCAACTGCAAGCGCAGCTGCAAGCACGCCTGCCGGACTACATGGTGCCGGCACAGGTGCTGCTGCTGGAGCGCCTGCCGCTGACCGCCAACGGCAAGCTGGACAAGCGTGCGTTGCCAGCACCGGGCGCAGTCAGCCGTGGCTATGTTGCGCCTGAAGGCGAAGTCGAGGAGAAACTGGCCGCCGTGTGGGCCGATGTGCTCAAGCTGGAGCGGGTCGGCAGCAGCGACAACTTCTTCGAGCTGGGCGGTGACTCGATCCTCAGCCTGCAGATCATCGCCCGGGCCAAGCGCCAGGGCATCAAGATCACCCCCAAGCAACTGTTCGAACAACAGACCATTGCCCAGCTGGCTCAGGTGGCCAAGCGCATCGAGGCCAAGCAGCCGGCAGCGGCGGCGCCTGTGGACACGGCTACCAGTGGCGAAGTGACCCTGCTGCCAGCCCAGGCGCGCTTTTTTGAAATGGCGGTCGCCCAACCGGCGCACTGGAACCAGTCGGTATTGCTCAAGCCGGCCAGCCCGGTGCAGGTGCCACAGCTGGAGGCGGCCTTGCGCGCAGTGGTCGAACAGCACGATGCCCTGCGCCTGCGTTTCAGCCGTGACAACGGCCAGTGGCAGGCACGTTTTCAGCCGCTGGACCACGCGCCGCTGCTGCGCCAGCGCAACCTGGCAGTGCTGGACGAACTGGAAGCTGCCGGCAACGAGGTACAGGCCAGCCTGAACCTGCAGCACGGGCCGCTGCTGCGCGCCGAACTGTTCGACTTCGCCGATGGCCAGCAACGTCTGCTACTGGTGGTGCATCACCTGGTAGTCGATGGTGTGTCATGGCGAGTGCTGCTGGAAGACCTGCAGGAGGTCTACCAGCAGTTGCTGAACGGGCAGGCCGTAAACCTGCCCGCCAAGACCACCCCGGTAAAAACCTGGGCCGAACGCCTGGCCGCCTACGCCAACAGCCCGGCACTGCAGGTACAGCGCGACTACTGGCTGCAGGCGCTGGCCGGCGACAACGCCGAGCTGCCGCGGGACAACCCGCAGGGCAGCCTGGCCAATACCCACGCCCGCACCGCCGCCACACGGCTGGATGCCGAGCGCACCGCCAAACTGTTGAAGCAGGCCCCCGCCGCCTACCGCACGCAGATCAACCACCTGCTGCTGACTGCCTTGGCGCGCACCCTTTGCCAGTGGAGCACACAGGACCATGTGCAGGTACTGCTGGAGGGCCATGGCCGCGAAGACCTGTTCGACGACCTCGACCTCAGCCGCACCGTGGGCTGGTTCACCAGCCTGTTCCCGGTGCGCCTCACCCCCGGCCACGACCTTGGCCAGTCGATCAAGGCGATCAAGGAGCAACTGTGCGGCGTACCGGACAAAGGCCTCGGCTACGGCCTGCTGCGCTACCTCGGTGATGCCGAAGTGCGTGGGCAGCTTGAGCGTGCTGCCCAGCCCCGTGTCACTTTCAACTACCTGGGCCAGTTCGACGCCAGCTTCACTGGCGAGGCCGGTGCGCTGTTCACCCCTAGCGGTGAACGTGCGGGCCGTAGCCAATGCGCTGGCGCGCAGCTGGGGAACTGGCTGAGCATCACCGGGCAGGTGTATGGCGGTGAGCTGTTCCTGGAGTGGACCTACAGCGCCGACGTGCATGACCCGGCAACCATCGACAATCTGGCCCAGGCCTACGAGCAGGCCCTGGCCGAACTGGTCGAGCACTGCTGCGATGCCCGCCACCAGGGCGTGACGCCGTCGGACTTCCCGCTGGCCGCGTTGACCCAGGCGCAATTGGACAGCCTGCCGCTGGCGGCCGGCCAGGTCGCCGATGTCTACCCGCTGGCACCGATGCAGCAGGGCATGTTGTTCCACACGCTCTACGACCAGCAGGCCGGCAACTACATCAACCAGCTGCGCGTGGATGTGCACGGGCTGGATGTGCAGCGCTTCCAGCAGGCCTGGCAGGCCGCGCTCGATGCCCACGATATCCTGCGCACGGGTTTTGTCTTGCAAGGCGCGCTGGAGCAGGCCATGCAGGTAGTGCGCAAGGCCGTCGAACTGCCGTTCAGCGAGCATGACTGGCGCGCCCAGCCGGACCTGGAGCAGGCCCTGCAGGCCTTGGCCGACGGTGAGCGTCAGCGCGGCTTCGACCTGGCCGCCGCACCACTGTTGCGCCTGGTGTTGGTGCGTACGGGTGATACCAGCTACCACCTGATCTACACCAACCACCACATCCTCATGGACGGCTGGAGCACCTCGCGCCTGCTGGGTGAGGTGCTGCAACGCTATGCCGGCCTGGTGCCGCAGGCCCAGGCCACGCATTACCGCGACTACATCGGCTGGCTGCAAGGGCAGGACGCGGCAGTTGCCGAAGCCTTCTGGAAGGCCCAGCTCGCTGTGCTGGACGAGCCAACCCGGCTGGCCCAGCTCGCTGTGCTGGACGAGCCAACCCGGCTGGCCCAAGCCATCGCCGGCAGTGCGGGCGGCAGCGGCTACGGCGACCATCGCCTGGCCTTCGACCGCGAGCAGACCGCGCGTATCGAAGCCTTCGCCCGGGCCAACCGGGTCACGGTCAACACCCTGGTGCAATCGGCCTGGCTGCTGCTGTTGCAGCGCTGCACCGGCCAGGCCAGCGTGTGCTTCGGCGCCACTGTGGCCGGGCGCCCGGCAGACCTGCCAGGCGTGGAAGAACAGATCGGCCTGTTCATCAACACCTTGCCGGTAATCGGCGCGCCGCGGGCCGAGCAGACCGTGGCCGAGTGGATCGGCCAGGTGCAAGCCGGCAACCTGGCCGTGCGCGAGTTCGAGCACACGCCGCTGTACGATGTACAGCGCTGGGCGGGGCAGGGCGGTGATGCGCTGTTCGACAGCATCCTGGTGTTCGAGAACTACCCGGTGGCCGAGGCGCTGCAACAGGGCGCGCCCGGTGGCCTGCGCTTTGGCGACGTGGCCGTGCAGGAGCAGACCAACTACCCGCTGACCCTGGTGGTGGAGCTGGGCACGACACTGTCGATGCAGTACAGCCACGACCGTGCGCTGTGGAGCGACGAGACCATCGGCCGCCTGGCGGGCTACTTTGCCAACCTGCTGCAGGCGCTGGTCGAGCGCGCGGATGCCGTTGTCGGTGAGCTGCCAATGCTGGGTCAGCCGGAGCAGCAACAGGTGGTCGAAAGCTGGAACGCCACCCAGGCCGCCTACCCGGACGAGCGCAACATTCAGCAGTTGATCGAGGCCCAGGTGTTCGCCACCCCAGACGCCCCGGCACTGGTATTGGGTGAGCACACCCTGACTTACGCCGAGCTGAACGGCCGGGCCAACCAATTGGCGCACAAACTGCGTGAGCAGGGCGTGGGGCCGGACGTGCTGGTGGGCATCGCCATGCAGCGCAGCCTGGAGATGGTCGTCGGCTTGCTGGGCATCGTCAAAGCCGGCGGCGCCTACGTGCCGCTGGACCCGGAATACCCGCAGGACCGCCTGAGCTACATGTTCGAAGACAGCGGCATTGCCTTGCTGCTGACCCAGTCGCACCTGCGCGACAGCCTGCCGATCCCGGCCGGCCTGCGCAGCCTGGCGCTGGATACCGAGGACCTGAGCGGCTACAGCGACGCCAACCCGGACATCGACGTGGCGCCGCTGAACCTCGCCTATGTGATCTACACCTCCGGCTCCACCGGCCGCCCGAAAGGCGCCGGCAACAGCCACCAGGCGCTGGTCAACCGCTTGTGGTGGATGCAGAAGGCCTACGGCCTGGGCGCCAGCGACAGCGTGCTGCAGAAAACCCCGTTCAGCTTCGACGTGTCGGTGTGGGAGTTCTTCTGGCCGCTGATGACCGGCGCACGCCTGGTCATGGCCCAGCCGGGTGCGCACCGCGACCCGCAGCTGTTGGTCGAAACCATCAACCACCATGGCATCAGCACCTTGCACTTCGTGCCGTCGATGCTGCAGGCGTTCATGACCCACGAAGCGGTCGAGAGCTGCGTCAGCCTCAAGCGCGTGGTGTGCAGCGGTGAAGCGCTGCCGGCCGAGCTGGCGCGTCAGACCTTGCAGCGTTTGCCGGCGGCCGGCCTGTACAACCTGTACGGCCCGACCGAAGCCGCCATCGACGTCACTCACTGGACCTGCCAGCCAGACGAAAGCATCAGCGTGCCGATCGGCCAGCCGATCGATAACCTGAAAACCCACATCCTCGAAGGCAGCCTGCAACCGGCGGTACGTGGCAGTGCTGGCGAGCTGTACCTCGGTGGTGTCGGCCTGGCCCGTGGTTACCACCAGCGCCCAGCGCTGACTGCCGAACGCTTTGTGCCGGACCCGTTCAGCGCCAACGGCGGGCGCCTGTACCGCACCGGCGACCTGGCGCGCTACCGCGCCGATGGGGTGATCGACTACGCTGGGCGCATCGACCACCAGGTGAAGATCCGCGGCCTGCGCATCGAGCTGGGCGAGATCGAAGCACGCCTGCTGGAACTGCCGAGCGTGCAGGAAGCGGTGGTGCTGGCCCAGGACGGGCCGAGCGGCAAGCAGCTGGTGGGCTATGTGGTGCCTGCCGACGGCACGCAAGACCAGGGTGCATTGCGCGACAACCTGCGCGAAGCACTGAAAGCCGGTCTGCCGGACTACATGGTGCCGGCGCACCTGTTGCTGCTCGACAAGCTGCCGGTAACGCCGAACGGCAAGCTGGACCGCAAGGCCCTGCCGCAGCCGGATGCCAGCCAGTTGCAGGGTGAATACATTGCCCCGCAAAGCGCGCTGGAGCAGCAGATCGCGGCAATCTGGGCGGATGTGCTGAAGCTGGAACAGGTGGGCCTGAGCGACAACTTCTTCGAGCTGGGTGGCGATTCGATCATCTCGTTGCAGGTGGTGAGCCGTGCACGGCAACAGGGTATCCAGTTCACGCCCAAGGAACTGTTCCTCAACCAGACCGTGCAGGCCCTGGCGGCTGTGGCGCGGCTTGTGCACAACAGCACCATCGACCAGGGGCCAGTTGTTGGCGTTACCCCGTTGCTGCCGATCCAGCATTGGTTCTTCGAACGGCCGATCCCTGCGCGTCACCACTGGAACCAGTCGGTACTGCTGGTACCCGGCAAGGCGTTGCAGGCGCCGCACCTGAGCACGGCGCTGCAGGCGCTGGTCGAACATCATGATGCGCTGCGGCTGCGCTTCGACCAGCAGGCGAGTTTCGGCGCTGTCGAAGCGACAGGCTTGCTGTGGGAGCATCACTGCGCCGACGTACAGGCGTTGGAGCAAGTGGCCGAGCAAGCCCAGCGCAGCCTCGACCTTGCGCATGGGCCGCTGTTGCGAGCGGTATTGGCGCACCTGGCTGATGGCAGCCAACGCTTGCTGCTGGTGGTTCACCACCTGGCGGTGGACGGCGTGTCGTGGCGCGTGCTGCTCGAAGACCTGCAACAGGCCTATCAAGCCCTGTGCGCCGGGCAAGCGCTGAAGTTGCCGGCCAAGACCAGCTCGTTCAAGGCCTGGGCCGAGCAGTTGCAGGCTTATGCCGCTGGCCCTGAGTTGCAAGCGGAGCTTGGCTACTGGCAAAGCCAGTTGCAGGGCAGCAGCGATACCCTGCCGTGTGATCAGCCACAGGGTGGTAACCAGCAGCGCCATGCCACCTCGCTCGTCACCCGCCTGGACCGGGAAACCACCCGGCAGCTGTTGCAGGAAGCCCCGGCAGCCTACCGTACGCAGATCAACGACCTGCTGCTGACTGCGCTAGCGCGTGTGGTGGCACGCTGGACGGCGCGTGAGGAGGTATTGGTACGCCTGGAAGGCCATGGCCGTGAAGACCTGTTCGATGGCATTGACCTGAGCCGCACCGTGGGCTGGTTTACCAGCATGTACCCGGTCAAGCTCAACCCGCAGGCTGGCATGGCCGAATCGATCAAGGCCATCAAGGAGCAGCTGCGGGCGGTGCCGAACAAAGGCCTGGGCTATGGCCTGCTACGTCATCTGGGTAGCGCCGAGGCGCAAGCCGCGCTGGCGGCATTGCCACAGGGCGAAATCGTCTTCAACTACCTGGGCCAGTTCGACGGCAGCTTTGATGACCAGGCTGGGCTGTTCGTGCCGGCCAAGGAGTACGCTGGCGCCTCCCAGGACGCCGAGGCGCCGCTGGGTAGCCTGTTGGCGCTTAACGGCCAGGTTTACGGCGGTGAGTTGAAGCTGGCCTGGAATTTCAGCCGGGAGCAGTTCGACCCCGCGACCATTCAACAGCTGGCTGATGACTATGCTGCGCAGCTGCGCGCGCTGATCGCGCACTGCTGCCAGGCAGAACACCGTGGTGTCACGCCTTCGGACTTCCCGCTGGCAGGGCTTTCCCAAGTGCAGCTGGACAACCTGCCAGTGGCAGCCGAACGCATTGCCGATGTGTATCCGCTTTCGCCGATGCAGCAGGGCATGCTGTTCCACACCCTGTACGAGCAGGAGCGTGGCCATTACATCAACCAGATGCGCATGGACGTGGAAGGCCTGGATGCCGAACGCTTCAAACAGGCCTGGCGCGGTGCAATCGAGGCGCACGATATCCTGCGTAGCGGCTTTGTCTGGCAGGGCGACCTGGGCCAGGCCGTACAGGTGGTGAGCAAGCATGTGGAGCTGCCCGTTGCCGAGCATGACTGGCGTGGCCAGGTGCATCTGGACGAGGCGCTGCGCACCCTGGCCGAGGCCGAACGCCAGCAGGGGTTTGCCTTGAGCGAAGCACCGTTGCTGCGGCTGCAGATTATCCGCACGGGCGAGGCCAGCCATCACCTGATCTATACCAGCCATCACATTCTGATGGATGGCTGGAGCACCTCCCGCTTGCTGGGTGAAGTGCTGCAGCGCTATGCCGGCCAGCCGGTTGCCGCGCAGGCCGGTCACTACCGGGACTACATCGCCTGGTTGCAACGCCAGGATGCCGCACTTGCCGAAGCCTTCTGGAAGGGCCACCTGGCTGACTTGCAAGAGCCTACCCGCCTGGCGCAGGCGCTGCGTATCGACGCTGATGCCAAGCGCAGCGGCCACGGCATTCAACGCCTGCAGTTTGACCGCGAACAGACCGCGCGCATTGAAGCGTTTGCCCGGGCCAACCGGGTTACCGTGAACACCCTGGTGCAATCGGCCTGGCTGTTGCTGCTGCAGCGCTATACCGGCCAGGCCACGGTGTGCTTTGGCGCCACAGTGGCCGGCAGGCCGGCGGAACTGGTGGGGGTCGAAGAGCAGATCGGCCTGTTCATCAATACCTTGCCGGTTGCTGGCGCACCACGCCCGGAGCAGTCGGTAGGGCAATGGATCGACCAGGTGCAGGCCTGCAACCTGGCCCTGCGTGAATACGAGCACACACCGTTGAATGATGTGCAGCGCTGGGCGGGCCTGGGTGGCGAAGCCTTGTTCGACAGCCTGCTGGTGTTTGAAAACTACCCGGTATCCGAGGCGTTGCAGCAGGGGGCAACAGGGGGGCTGCGCTTTGGTGAGGTGGCTAACCTGGAGCAAACCAACTACCCGTTGAGCGTGGCAGTGGTGCTGGGCGGCAACCTTACGTGCAGGTTCACCCATGATCGCGCCTTCTGGAGCGATGAGGCGATCACCCAGGTCGCTGGCCATTGGCGCAACCTGCTCGAAGCGCTGATCGAAGATGCCACAGCGGCTGTCGGTGACTTGCCGATGCTGCAGGAAGCCGAGTATCGCCAGGTGGTGAGCGGCTGGCAGGGCGCCGACCTGCAGCACCCTGATGGTCGCAGTGTGGCGCAGATGATCGAGGCACAGGTGGCGCGCTCGCCCGATGCCACGGCGGTGCTCTTCGCTGAGCAGACGCTGAGCTACGCAGAGCTCAATCGCCGGGCCAACCAGTTGGCGCACCGCTTGCGCGAGTTGGGGGTAGGGCCGGATGTGCTGGTGGGCATCCTGATGTCGCGCAGCCTGGAGATGGTCATCGGCCTGCTGGGTATTCTCAAGGCCGGGGGCGCCTATGTGCCGTTCGACCCCGAGTACCCGCAGGACCGCCTGGCCTACATGTTTGAAGACAGCGATATCAAGCTGCTGTTGACTCAGCACGATAATCGCCTGGCGGTACCGGCGCATATCCAGGGAATTTGCCTGGAGCCAGGCAGCTTTGACGATTACCCGGTTGCCAACCCTGCGCCAGCGGTTGCAGGGCAAAACCTGGCGTATGTGATCTACACCTCGGGCTCGACCGGCAAGCCGAAGGGCGCGGGTGTCGATCAGCAGGCGCTGTGCGGCCGCTTGAGCTGGATGCAGGGCACTTATGCCTTGAACGAGCAGGACGTGGTGCTGCAGAAAACATCGTTCAGCTTCGATGTGTCGGTATGGGAGTTCCTCTGGCCCCTGATCAGTGGCGCGCGCCTGCTGCTGGCCCGGCAAGGCGATCAACGTGACCCGCAACTGCTGGTCGAGCTGATTCGCCAGCATGGCGTCACGACCTTGCACTTTATCCCGTCAATGCTCAGGAGCTTTATCGAAGCGCAGGGGGTTACGCAGTGCCACAGCCTGAAACGGCTGTTCTCGGGCGGCGAAGCCATTTCACACGACCTGCTGAACACGGCCATCGAGTGCTTGCCACAGGTGGCGATCTTCAACCGTTATGGCCCGGTTGAAGCCACCATCAACGCCACCCACAGTGAGCGCCTGGGCAAGCGAGCGGGCGAAGTGGAAATCGGCAGGGCACTGCCTGACACGCAGCTGCATGTTCTGGATGCTGGCCTTTGTCCGGTACCGGTAGGGGTGTGTGGCGAACTCTACCTGGGCGGTAAAGCGCTAGCGCGCGGTTACTACCGCAAGGCAGCGCTCAGCGCCGAACGGTTCATTGCCAACCCGTTCGCCGGGCAAGGCGGGCAGCGCCTGTATCGCACCGGCGATTTGGCTCGCTGGCGCGCCGACGGTGTGCTGGAGTACGTTGGCCGGGTCGACCACCAGGTGAAAATCCGCGGTTTCCGTATCGAACTGGGGGAAATCGAGGCGCAATTGCGGGCGCAGGCCAGCGTGCGGCATGCGGTGGTAATTGCCCAGCAAGGGCCGCTTGGCAACCAACTGGTGGCCTACGTGGTGCCGGCAACGCCAGCGCTGCTGCAGAGCGCCGAAGGCCAGGCCGAGCTGCGTGACAGCTTGCGCGGCCAATTGAAGGCGAGCTTGCCGGAGTACATGGTCCCGGCGCATGTGCTGTTCCTGGGCAGCTTGCCGCTGTCCCCTAACGGCAAGCTGGACCGCAAGGCACTGCCACAAGCCGACGCCAGCCTGTTGCAAACTCACTATGTTGCGCCACGCACCGAGCTGGAGCAGCAAGTTGCGGCGATCTGGGCTGATGTGCTGAAGCTGGAGCAGGTGGGGCTGACCGACAACTTCTTCGAGTTGGGCGGTGATTCGATCATTTCCTTGCAGGTGGTTAGCCGCGCCCGGCAGGCAGGCATTCAATTCACCCCCAGGGACTTGTTCGAGCACCAGACCGTGCAAGGCCTGATGGCCGTGATACGGCGCGTGCAAGGGGTGACAGGCGAGCAAGGTGCGGTCACCGGCGCCATGCCGCTGACACCCGTGCAACAGCGGTTCTTCGAACAGTCGATACCGCAACGCCAGCACTGGAACCAGTCCGTTCTGCTCATGCCCACCGAGGCACTGGGCGTGGCGCATCTGCAGGCGGCCCTGCAGGCTATTAGCGAACACCACGACGCGCTACGCCTGCGCTTCCAGCCACGCCAAGGGCAATGGCACGCCACGTTCGACCAGGCCGATGGGCACGGGCTGCTGCAGGTCCATTCGTTCGACAGCGTCCAGGCGCTGGAGCAGGAGGCTAACCAGGTGCAACGCAGCCTGGACCTGGAGCAGGGCCCATTGCTGCGCGCCCTGCTGGGTAACTTGCCCGACGGCAGCCAGCGGCTACTGCTGGTGATCCACCACTTGGTGGTAGACGGCGTGTCCTGGCGGATTTTGCTGGAAGACCTGCAAGCGGCTTATGGCGCGCTCGCCGCCGGCCGGCCGCCGGCGCTGCCAGCCAAGAGCAGTTCGTTCAAGGCGTGGGCCGAGCATTTGCAGGCCCATGCGCACAGCCAGCTGCTCGCGCCGGAGTTGGCCTATTGGCAGGCCCAGTTGCAGGGTGCCAGCGATGCGCTGCCTTGCGATCACCCCGAAGGCAGCAACCAGCTGAAGCATGCGGCCTCGGTGACTACTCACCTGGACCAGGCATGGACGCGCAAGCTGCTGCAAGACGCACCGGGAGCCTACCGGACCCAGATCAATGACCTGTTGCTGACTGCCCTGGCACGGGTTGTCTGCCGCTGGAGCGAGCAGGCAGAGCTGGTGGTACGCCTGGAAGGGCACGGTCGCGAAGACCTGTTCGACGACATCGACCTGACCCGCACGGTGGGCTGGTTCACCAGCATCTATCCGGTCAAGCTGAGCCCGCAACACGCGTTGGATGAGTCGATCAAGGCCATCAAGGAGCAACTGCGGGCGATCCCGAACAAAGGGTTGGGTTACGGCCTGTTGCGCTACCTGGGCGACAGCCCGAGCCGTGAAGCCCTTGAACGCTTGCCGCAGGGCGAGATCGTTTTCAACTACCTCGGGCAGTTTGATGGCAGCTTCGACGCTGACAGCGGCTTGTTCGTGCCAGCCAAGGAAAACGGTGGCGCCACGCAAAGTGCAACATCGGCGCTCAGCAGCCTGCTGGCAGTGACCGGCCAGGTGTATGGCGGTGAACTGAAACTGGCCTGGAGCTTCAGCCGTGGCCTGTTTGACGATACCACCGTGCAGCGCCTGGCCGATGACTACGCCCGGGAACTCAAAGTGCTGATCGCGCATTGCTGTGACGAAGCCAACCGTGCGGTTACCCCTTCGGACTTCCCGCAGGCCAGGCTGAACCAGGCGCAACTGGACAACTTGCCGGTGCCTTGCCGCCAGGTTGTCGATATCTACCCGCTGTCGTCGATGCAGCAAGGGATGCTGTTCTACACCTTACAGGGGTCGGAAGCGGCGCTTTACATCAACCAGGCGTCGGTGGAGGTCGAAGGCCTTGAAATCGAGCGATTCGTTGCTGCCTGGAACGAGGTCATCGCGCGGCACGATATCCTGCGCACCAGCTTCTGGTCAGCGGCGACGCTGGCGGAGCCCCTGCAAATAGTGCATCGCCAGATCGAACTGCCTTTGCGCATGCTCGATTGGCGTGGGCGCAGCAGCACTGCCGAGGATTTGCAGGCGTTGCTTGCCGACGATGCGGCGCAAGGCTTCGACCTGGGCATGGCCCCGTTGATGCGCCTGACGCTGGTACGCCTGACTGATGAGCGCCTGCAGCTGGTATGGACGCGCCACCACATACTCATGGACGGCTGGAGCAGTTCACGGCTGCTGGGCGAGGTGCTGCAGACTTACCATGGCCATGCGGCGGCTCAACCAGCCGGCCGCTATCGTGATTACATCCGTTGGCTGGGCCAGCAATCGCAGCTGGAGCTTGAGCAGTTCTGGCGTGCGCGGCTGGCGGCGCTGGATAGCGTGACGCTGCTGGCCAACAGTGTGGCGCCTCAGCCTGACGCCGGGCTGGTCGGGCACGATGCGTTGTACCTGCATTGGGATGCCGAGCGTACCCGTTACTTGCGTGAGCAGGCGCAGCGTTTGCGCGTGACCCCCAATACTTTGGTGCAGGCAGCATGGCTGCTGCTGTTGCAGCGCTACACCGGCCAGCCCACCGTCTGCTTTGGTGCCACCGTGGCCGGTCGCCCCGCAGGCTTGGCCGGGGCCGACGAGATGCTGGGGTTGTTCATCAACACCTTGCCGGTGGTGCAGACGCCGCAACCGCAGGCAAGTGTCAGCAGCTGGTTGCAACAGCTGCAAGCCTGCAACCTGGAGCTGCGCGACCATGAGCATGCGGCGCTGGCCGATGTTCAGCGCTGGGCAGGGCGCCCAGGGCAGGCATTGTTCGACAGTATCGTGGTGTTCGAGAACTACCCGGTGGACCAGCGCCTGCAGGAAGCTGGCAGCAACGCCCTGCGCTTTGGCCAGGTGAGCTCGCGTGACGTTACCAACTACGCGATGGACCTGGCGGTACACCTCAATGACACCTTGTCGGTAGAGTTCCTGTACTTGCGTAACCGCTTTACCGAGGCCGCGACCCGTGGCGTGCGCAGTTGCTTCGAAAGCCTGCTGGCGGCCATGCTGGACAACCCCCAGGCGACGCTCGGCAGCTTGCAGATGCTGGGTGATGCCCAGCTGCAGCAGGCCAGTGAGCGCAATATGCTGCAGCCACACAGCCCCGTTGCACCACGGCTGGCCGAGCGCATTGCCGCGCATGCCGCCGCGCAGCCCGACGCCGTGGCGGTTGTGTGTGGGCAAAGCCAGCTCAGCTATGCCGAGCTGGACGCGCGCGCCAACTGCCTGGCCCAGCGCCTGCTTGCCCTTGGCGTGCGCCCGGAGGCTACCGTCGGTATTGCGCTGGAGCGCTCGGTAGAGGTGATCGTTGCCTTCCTGGCGGTGATGAAGACCGGAGCGGCCTACGTGCCGCTGGACATTGACTACCCACAAGAGCGCCTGGACTGGATCGTCGAGGATTCGGCCATGCACCTGCTGATCACCAGCAGCGCACTGCGCGAACGCTTTGCCACGGTGCAGCGTTGCATTGAACTGGACCGTAACGAGCCCGCGGCGCTAGCGGGCAGCCTGGCGCACAGTACCGTCAGCGACGACAACCTGGCCTACCTGATCTACACCTCAGGCTCCACAGGCAAACCCAAAGGCGTGGCGGTGAGCCATGGCCAGATCCGCATGCACTGCCAGGCAATCGCGCAGTTGTACGAGATGGACGCGACCACCCGCGAGCTGCTGTTCATGTCGTTCGCCTTCGACGGTGCCCAGGAGCGCTGGTTGTCGACCTTGTCGTCAGGCGGCTGCCTGGTGGTGCGCGACAACCGCCTGTGGACTGCCGAAGAAACCTGGCAAGTGCTGCATGACCAAGGCATTGATATCGCCTGCTTCCCACCGGCCTATCTGCAGCAGCTGGCCGAATTTGCCGAGGCTCGCCAGGAGCAGGCACCGCCGGTGCGCATCTACTGCTTTGGCGGCGATGCCGTGCCGGATGCCTTGTTCGAACTGGTCAAGCGCGCACTGCGGCCGCAGTACCTGACCAATGGCTATGGGCCCACGGAAACGGTAGTTACGCCGTTGCTGTGGAAGGTGGCGGCGCAGCAACGCTGCGAAGCGGTGTACGCACCGATCGGTGAGCGGGTGGGGCAGCGTACCCTGCATGTACTCGATCAGCACCTGAACCCGGTGCCTGATGGCGTTGCCGGCGAGCTGTACATCGGCGGCGAAGGGGTTGCGCGGGGTTATCACCAGCGCTCGGCGCTAACCGCCGAACGCTTTGTCGCCGACCCGTTCGCCGAGGGCTCGCGCCTGTACCGCACCGGTGACCGGGTGCGCCGCCGAGCCGATGGTGTGGTTGACTTCATTGGCCGCATGGACAACCAGCTGAAAATCCGTGGGTTCCGCATCGAACCCGGCGAGATCGAGGCACGCCTGCGTAACCTGGCTGATGTCAGGGACGCCGTGGTGGTGGCGCGGGAGGGCACCACTGGCAAACAGTTGGTTGGCTATGTGGTGACGGCTGCGGCATCGAGCTCGGCCGAACAGCTGCGTGAAGCCTTGCGTGCAGAACTGCCCGATTACATGGTCCCGGCGCGGATCGTGCTGCTGGCAGCGCTGCCGCTCACGCCCAATGGCAAGATCGACCGCAATGCGCTGCCTGCGCCCGACAGCAGCGCCGAGCGCGTGCGGGTGGCCCCACGCAACGCCCTGGAGCAGGCATTGGTGCAGATCTGGCAAAACGTGCTGGAAGTGGACGAGGTAGGGATCGATGACAACTTCTTCGAGCTGGGAGGGGACTCGCTGCGGGTACTCAAACTGTTGTCGCAAGTGCGCGCTCGTGACGACCTGGCCATCGAACTGAAACTGCGTGATGTGATGGCCAAACCGACCATTGCAGCGTTGTCCGGCTATGCTGATGGCGAGGTCAGCCTTGACCCGCTGTTGCTGCTCAACAGCCGTGTTGCCGCAGTGAGCCCGCTGTTCTGCCTGCATGCAGGTTTTGGCACGGTGTTCGACTACGAGCCATTGGCGCGTCGCCTGGATGGCCATTGCAGTGTCTATGGCCTGCAGTGCCGCATGCTGCTGGACCGTGAGTGGCAGGACGAATCGCTGCAATCGATGGCTATCGACTATGCCCAGTACATCCGCCAGAAGCAGCCAGAAGGCCCGTATCGGCTGGCCGGCTGGTCGCTGGGGGGGACGTTGGCGGTGATGGTGGCAGAGGAGCTGGAGAGCCAGGGGCAGCAGGTTGCGTTGCTTGCGCTGGTGGACAGCTTTATCCCGTCTGCCGAGGTGTCGGTACCGGAAAGCGATTGGCGTGAAGACCTGGCGGGTTTCCTCAGGGTCATCCTCAATGTTGAAAAAGCCCAGGTTGTGCTGCCGGCAGTACCGGTTGGCAGCGACGAGGCCTGCGTGGCCCGGTTGATCGATGAAGTGCGCGGCCACTGGGGCAAAGCCTCTGCCTACGCCAGTATCGAAAGCGCTGAGCTGGCCCATACCTTCAGGGTGGCGATGCAGCTCAAGGCCTTGTCACGGCAGTTGCCAGGCTTACCGGCAACTGCGGTGTCCGCAGTGTGCTGGTGGGCGGGGAGCAAGGCCGACCCTGGCCTGATTCAAGGCAGCAGCGAAAACCAGGCGTTCGATGTGGACCACTACAGCATCCTCAAGCACGCCGAGGTGGTCGAGCAGCTGGCAGCGAAGCTGCTGATGGAGGAGCCGGCTATGCAATGAGGTAGGGTTAGGGCTGCAGGTGCGCCGCCCGCGCGGCGCTTACCCGTACAGCGTGAGCCTGAAACCTGCACAATACCTGTGGGAGCGGGCATGCCCGCGAAGAACCCAACACGGTGGATGGCACCGGCTGCGCCGGTGTTCGCGGGCACGCCCGCTCCCACAGGTACTGCGCTGGCTTCGATTTGACGCTGTGCCTGTAGGAGCGGCTTTAGCCGCGAAGCGCCGCGCGGGCGGCGCTCGGTCTCAAAGGCGAAGATAATGTTGTGACAAGCCCCTAGCAGCCGAGATGCAATAAAAAAGCGGCGTTGTTCACCAGGAACAACGCCGCTTTTTTGTATCGAACAGCCCGTTAGAAGTCGTAACGCAGGTTCAACATGGCATTACGCGGTGCACCGTAGTGGCCGTAGTTCCCGGCAAAACCCGCATAGTATTTTTCGTCGAACAGGTTGTTGATGTTGAGGGTAGTGCTCAGGTGATCGGTGACTTGGTAGCGGGCCATCAGGCTGGCCACATAGTAATCATCCTGTTTGGCCCGAGTCTGGTAGCGGGTGAAGTACAACGACGTATTGGAGTTCCAGTTGACGCCACCACCGACGGTGAGCTTGTCCCACTCGCCGGGCAGGCGGTAGGTGGTCCAGAAGCGCACCGTATCGGTGGGCAGTTGGGTCAGCTGGCGCTTGCCGTCGGAGTCTTCGGTGCGCGACCAGCTATAGCTGGACTGCACGTTCCAGCCTGGCAGTACCTCACCGGAAAGTTCCAGGTCGACGCCCTTGGTCTCTGCGCCGCTGACAGCTTTGTAGGCGATATCATTGGTGTTCGGGATCGTTTCGCCGGTGGCGACGCCCAGGTTGTCACGCTTGATGTAGTAGAGCGCAGCATTGGCATTGAGGCGGCTGTCGAAGAACTCACCCTTCCAGCCAACCTCGTAGTTGGTACCCTCCACCGGGTCCAGTGGCTTGTTGTCGATGTCTCGGTTGGCCTGCGGCTTGAAAATGTCGGTATAGCTGACGTACACCGACTGTTCGGGCGTCAGGTCGTAGACGAGGCCCGCATAGGGCGTGACCACGCCACTTTCGCGCATGCCATAGTCGACTGGCGTCAGGGTCGGGTTGTTGAGCACTTTCGAATAGTAGTTGTACTCGTAATCGCTGACACGTGCGCCCAGGATCAGGTGCAGTTCGTCGGTGAAGTTAAGACGCGTTGCCGCGAAATAACCGCGTTGCCGCGAGTTGATGTTGAAGTCCAGCAAAGGGGTGTAGCTGCTGGGTTTCGGCAGTTCGTTATCCCAGGTATCGAAATCGAAGCTTTGCGTACCACCGGTGTACGAGAAGTGCGTGTTGTCGTATTCCTGGAAGTTGTAGCCAAAGATCAGCTCGTGGCTTTGGCCAAAGGCTTGAAATGGCCCCTGAAGCGTAAGGTCCAGGCCTTTTTGTGTCTGGTCGGCCCACGACTTGCCGCGCTCGGCGTTGGCACGGTTGGTCGCCGGGTCCAGGCTGGAGGTAATGCTGTTGGTGGCGTAGTAGGCAACGCCTACGTCACGGTCCACATCCATGTAGTTTGCGGCCAGCTTGAGTTGCCAGTCATTGGCCAGCTGCTGGTCGATGTTGATGGTGTAGTTGAACGTTTCATAGTCATCGTACGCCCAACGTGCCCCTGCGCTGGTCGAACGGGAGAAGTTGGTTTGCTGGCCATTGTTGTACATCAGCGGCACGCCCGGGGCGCCTGTGGCCTTGTAGGTCTGATAGTCGACGCCGAAACGCACCAGCGTGGTATCGGTCACATCGGCTTCGATGACGCCATAGGCAATGTTCTTGTCCTGGCTGTACCAGTCCATGAAGGTGTTGTTGTCCTGCTTGGCCGCGACGAAGCGCCCGCGCAGTTTGCCGCTGTCGATCAGCGGGCCGGAAACGTCCGCTTCCAGGCGGTTGTAATCCCAGGAGCCAACGGTGCCCTGGACATGGGACTGAAAGTGCGCGGTGGGGCGTTTGTGAATGACGTTCACCACGCCGCTGGGGTCGCCGGCACCGGTCATCAGGCCGGTAGCGCCGCGCACGATTTCCACATGGTCGTACAAGGCCATGTCCAGCAAGGTACCTGGCATGGTACGGGTCTGGTTTTCCTGGGTCGTGGTCACCCCATCGATCTGGTAGGTGTTGATCTGGCTGCCACGCGAATAGATGTTGAAACGCTCGCCACCGTCCTGGGACATGGTGATGCCAGGTGCCTGGGTCAGCACCTCGCTCATGGTATGCAGTTGCTGGTCATCCAGGCGCTGGCGGGTTATGACGCTGATGGTTTGCGGCGTTTCGCGAATGGACAGGTTCATCTTGGTGGCGGTGCTGGTGGTGCCGGTGGTGTACGAACCGGTGCCCTCGGTCGTCGCGCCCAGGCCGACGCTGTTCACATTGGTCGCCGACAGCTCGACCTGGCCGTCCTTTGCGGCTGAGCTGGCCGTTACGGTCACGGTGTTGCCATCGATCTGGTAACGCAGCCCGGTCCCTTGCAACAGGATGCGCAGCGACGATTGCAAGTCGTGACGCCCCTTGAGCGCCGTGGAGCGCAAGCCACTGATGTCTTCTGGGCTATACAGAAATTGGCTGTCGGTTTGCTTGGCCAGTGCCTGCAATGCCGAGTTCATCGACTGTGCCGGAATATCCAATGTCCATTCTTGCGCCTGTACCTGGGCGACCAGTGCGCTGGACAGTGCCAGGCCCAGGCCGACGCGCGACAACGCGCGCTGGGGGCGAAGGGAATGACGAATCAGTAACGCTTTGGCAAGCGGGTTGAGCGGGCCGGGCAAGGACTTGGACATCTATTGCGGTCTCGTTGGCAGAGGGTTTTTTTCTATATCAGCTATATGACGCAGCACCCGTGAAAAACCGGAACGATTCTTATTGGCAATTTTTCTCACGGTTGCTGCGTTAACCGCGTCACAACTTCACAGTTCGCGTGCTACGCGAAAACCAAGGAAGTCACCGCGGGTGGTCTTGAGGCGGTCGTTGCGGTTGGCCGAGCGCGAGAAGATCGGTGGTTCGCCCCAGTCGTTGCCGCGCATGTGCGCGCGGATGCACTTGGGGTCCTGGATCCAGGCGCTGCCGTCGCTGGGGGCGCCTTCATAGCTGTCGTGGTAGCAGTCGGCGACCCATTCGTAGACGTTGCCGTGCATGTCGTACATGCCGAAGGCATTGGCCGGGTAGCTGCCGACCGGCGAGGTGAAGGCGTAACCGTCCTTGGGGCCGTAGGTGTTGGCGTGCTTGCTGATTTCGTACTTGCCCGGCTCGTCGAAGGGGAAGGGGAACGGCCCGGTCGAGCCGCCGCGGGCGGCGTATTCGCGCTCGGCTTCGCTGACCATGCGGTAAGGCTTGCCGGTGGTCTTGGCCAGCCATTGGGTGTAGGCCTGCACTTCGTCGTAGTCGACGCACACCGCCGGCTGGCGGGGGCCTTGCTTGTAGCTGGGCTTGCTGGCCTCGCACCAGCGGCCGGGGCGCTCGTCGCCGCTTTTGATGACGGTGCCGGTGGCCTTGATGTAGGCGTCCAGTTCGCTGGCGGTGACCTGGTAGCGGCTCATGGCGAACGGCTTGGCGAAGGTCACGGTGTGCAACGGGCCCTCGTCGGGCTGGCGGCCGACTTCGTCGTCGGGGGCGCCCATGACATAGCTGCCGGCAGGCAGCACGACCATCTCGGGGCAATCCTTGCAGTCTTTGAACACATCGCCGGGCTTGGCGGCGTGAGCGTAGGCGCTGACCAGCAGCAGGCAGGTGATCTGGGCTGGCCGGTAGAGCCAGGTGGATACGTTCATCGAAG
This sequence comes from Pseudomonas sp. TWI929, assembly GCF_039673335.1. NCBI lineage: Bacteria > Pseudomonadati > Pseudomonadota > Gammaproteobacteria > Pseudomonadales > Pseudomonadaceae > Pseudomonas > Pseudomonas sp. TWI929. The sequence goes on along the minus strand of NZ_JBDJLK010000048.1, from coordinate 4,884 downwards.
GTCCTCGAAACGGGTGAATGCGTGCTGCGTTTCGCATTCAGACGAGCCGGGGTGGTGGGAAATTAATCAGTGGCCATAGTGGCGCGGTCTTCTTGTGGGAGCGGCCTTGCGTCGCGAAAGGGCCGCAAAGCGGCCCCAGCAATACCTGCGGCGAGGCTGATAATGTGGGGCCGCTACGCGCCCCTTTCGCGACGCAAGGCCGCTCCCACAAAAAGCCGCCCTCACAACGGCCGATGACATTGGTTGCCAGCCGCCTGACACCGGGCTATAGTCCAGGCCATTGTTCTCTTCCCGAAGACCTGTTCATGCCAGCCAGCCCTTCCACCACATGCTTTGCCATCGCGCCAGTCGCGGGCATGGTTGTGCGTGGCAGCCAGCAGCCGGTCATGATCAGTCACTACCCACCACCTGTCAGTGGCGTCGTAGGCGGCGTAGCTCCGCCTCCTTGCGTGGTCGTGCTGGGCTGATCGGCTTCTGGCCGCTCCCCTTCGCACACGCAACCTACTGAACACGGTCGGCTACTTCCCACGCTGAAGCGCACGCCGTCCGTTTGGCTTATTCGCCTTACATCAGGTGGCAATACATGTCTGTCTTTACCAAAGCATCCGTGGCCTCGGCGGCCACTACCAGCCTGTTCGTCCTGCTGTGGAGCAGCGGGGCGATCGTCTCCAAACTTGGCCTGGCGCATGCCAGCCCGTTCGCCTTCCTGCTGTTGCGCTCGGCGCTGGCCCTGACCGGCCTGTTGCTGATCGGCCCGCTGCTGGGGCTACGCTGGCCGCGCAGTCGCGGGGCCATCCTGCGTGCCCTGGGCACCGGGTGCGTGCTGCTTGGCGCTTACCAGATCTTCTACTTGCTGGCCCTCAACACCCATGTCACCCCCGGCGTCATGGCCACGGTGATGGGGGTACAACCGATCCTTACCGTGGTGCTGATGGAGCGCCAGCGTTCCTGGAGCCGTTTGTTCGGCCTGGGCTTGGGGCTGGGCGGGTTGATCATGGTGGTCTACCAGGGCATCAACCTGGGCGGGGTGTCGCTGGCTGGGATGCTGTTCGCCTTGCTGGCATTGGCCAGCATGACCTTTGGCTCGATCTTGCAAAAGCGCATCACCGACAACCCGATGGGCACGCTGCCGTTGCAGTACCTGGCCGGCTTTGCCATGTGCGCGGTGTTCGCACCGCTGCAGCCGCTGCATGTGCAGTGGACTGGCGGCTTTGTTGGTGCGTTGCTGTGGATGGGGCTGGTGGTCTCGCTGCTGGCAACCTTGCTGCTGTACCGGTTGATCGCCAAGGGCAACCTGGTCAATGTCACCAGCCTGTTCTACCTGGTGCCGGCAGTGACTGCGGTGATGGACTTCATGATCTTCGGTAACCGCCTGGCACCGCTGAGCCTGCTGGGCATGGGGCTGATCGTGGTGGGCCTGCTGTTCGTGTTTCGCAAGCCCGCTGCACGTTTGGCCGAGGCGTAAGCGTTAGCGGAACTCTTCGGGGATGGGGTGCCTTAGTACGCCTTCCTCGAAGTCCAGCAGGCCGGCTTCGCGCTGGGTGAGCAGGTAGTAGAGCAGGGTGTCGAGTGTACGCTGCGGCGGCACCTCGACGGCCAGCATCTTCACCGCCTGCTCGGTTTCGCAGGCGCAGCCGAAATCCAGCAATGCCGCGCGTACCTGGTCGAGGGTTTCCGGTGGTTTGACGATCACTCGGAACACCGAGCTGCCGCTGCTGCTGCGCAGCTCATCGAACCAGGTTTCGCCATTGTCTTCACGGGTGCCGATTACATCGCCCGGGGCGATGCCGTAGACATGGAAGGGAATGTTGTCTACGGCATAGCCGCCTTCCACGGCCTTGGCCCAAAGGCCCTCGACCGAGGCCGGTGGGTAGCCGTTTGCGTCCTGTTGCAGGCGGAACAGGACTTTCTTGTACGCGTTGTTCATCGTGCGCCTCGCTTCAGCTGCGCGCCGGGCGCAGCACCAGCCACAATGCCAGGCCAATCAGCAGGCCGCCGTACAGGTGTGCCATCGACAGCGGTTCGTCCAGCAACCATGCCCCCCACAATACGCCGAATACCGGAATCAGGAAGGTGACGGTGCTGGCTTTTACCGGGCCGATTTCTTCCAGCAGGCGGAAGTACAGGATGTAGGCGAACGCCGTGCACAGCAGGCCCAGGCCCAGCAGCGACAGCCATACCTGCCAGCCGCCCCAGCTGGCCGGGGGCTGGCTGAGCGCGCTCCAGGCGAACAGCGGGCTTAGCATCAGGGTGGCGCCGAGCATGCTGCCCAGTGCCGACAGGCGGCTGTCCAGGCCACTGACCCAGCGGCGGGCGAGGAACCCGGCAAAGCCGTAGCAGGTGGTGGCCGCCAGGCAGGCGAGGGCGCCTTGCAGCAAGGCCATGTCCAGCGCCACCGGGCCGGCGCCGCTGAGGATGCCGACGCCGAACAGGCCGAGGAAGATGCCGCAGAGTTTGGCCAGGGTCATCGGTTCGCGGAAGAACAGCACGCCGACCAGCACGCCCATCAGCGGCGTGGTGGCGTTGAATATTGCCGAATAGCCGGCCGGCAGCACCTGGGCGGCCACGGAGTAGAAGGTGGCGGGGATGCCGGAGTTGATCATGCCCAGCACCAGGCAGGCGCCGAGCTTGCCCTGGAAGTCCCAGCGCACGCGGCTGGCGGCGAGCAGTGCGACCAGGCCCAGGCAGGCGATGGAGACGCGGAAGAACGCGGTCGGCACCGTGCCCAGCTCGGGGGCGATGATGCGCATGAACAGGAAGCTCGCCCCCCAGACGGCGGCAAGGGTTAGCAGGCGGGCTAAGGCGATGGGGCTCACAACGGTCTCCGGAGGCAGGGCAGGGGCGCGAGTTTACGCCAGGGGGCGGGGGGATACTTGTGCTTTCTTGCGGTGTAAACCTGTGCTGGCCCCTTCGCGGGTGAACCCGCTCCAACAGGGATAGTGCTGTATTTGGAAGCTGTGCAGTACCTGTGGGAGCGGGTTTACCCGCGAAGAGGCCCGAGCAGGCACCGCAAAATCCAGGGGGAGGCTAAGCTCTCTATCTCACCTTGTACCGAGGCCCCCCGCATGTCCCAGCCCTGGCCCGCTGTTGAAATCGCCCGGACCATCCTCGCCGGTTTCGACGACTACCGCGACCATTTCCGGCGCATCACCCTCGGTGCCCGCAAGCGCTTCGAACAGGCGCGCTGGCAAGATATCCAGCGTGCCGCCGCTGCCCGCATCAACCTCTATGAAGAGAAGGTTTCCGAGGTCAACGGCTGGCTGCGCCAGGCCTTTGCCGCAGAGGTATTGCTGGACGTGGAGCAGTGGCCGCTGGTGAAAAACGCCTATATCCACCTGATCGACCCACGGCTGGACGATGAGCTGTCCGAAACCTGGTACAACTCGCTGTTCTGCAGCCTGTTCAGCCATGACCAGATCAGCGACGGCTGCATGTTCATCCATACCACCCGGCCGTCCATGCGTAGCCGTGAGCGTGCCGCGCAAACCCGTACCTATACGTTTGGCGGCGGCCTCAAGGGCCTGTTGCGGGCGATCTTCGCCGATTACCCGTTCGATGTGCCATACGGTGACCTGGACGGGGACCTGGCCCGCCTGGAAGAACAATTGCGCGAATGCCTGCCCGATTGGGTGTGCAAGGACCCGGCCCTTGCGGTGGAACTGTTCGTACCGGTGCTCTACCGCAACAAAGGTGCCTACCTTGTCGGCCGGTTGTACAACAGTGACGAGCAGTGGCCGCTGGTGATCCCGCTGCTGCACCGCGAAGGGCATGGCATAGAGGCCGATGCGCTGATCACCGACGAGGCCGAGGTGTCGATCATCTTTTCCTTCACCCGCTCGTACTTCATGGTCGATGTGCCGGTGCCGGCGGAGTTCGTCAACTTCCTCAAGCGCATTTTGCCGGGCAAGCACATCGCCGAGCTGTACACCTCCATCGGTTTCTACAAACACGGCAAGTCGGAGTTCTACCGGGCGTTGATCAACCATTTGGCCGGCAGTGACGACCGCTTCATCATGGCGCCCGGGGTGCGTGGCATGGTCATGAGCGTGTTCACCCTGCCGGGCTTCAACACCGTGTTCAAGATCATCAAGGACCGCTTTGCGCCGTCGAAGACCGTCGACCGCGCCACGGTGATCGACAAGTACCGCCTGGTGAAAAGCGTCGACCGCGTCGGGCGCATGGCCGATACCCAGGAGTTTGCCGACTTTCGCTTCCCGCGTAGCAAGTTCGAGCCAGAGTGCCTGGCCGAGTTGCTGGACGTGGCGCCGTCGACCGTGGCGCTGGAGGGCGACACGGTGCTGATCCGCCACTGCTGGACCGAGCGGCGCATGACGCCGCTGAACCTGTACCTGGAGCACGCCAGCGAGGGGCAGGTGCTGGAGGCACTGGAGGATTACGGCCTGGCCATCAAGCAGCTGGCGGCGGCGAATATCTTCCCTGGCGACATGCTGCTGAAGAACTTTGGTGTTACCCGGCATGGCCGGGTGGTGTTCTATGACTATGACGAGATCAGCTTCCTGACCGAGGTGAACTTCCGCCACATTCCGCCGCCGCGTTACCCGGAGGACGAAATGTCGGGCGAGCCGTGGTACTCGATCGGGCCGCATGACGTGTTCCCCGAAGAGTTTCCGCCGTTTCTGTTTGCCGATATCGGCCAGCGGCGTTTGTTCAGCCGTTTGCATGGGGAGTTGTATGACGCGGATTACTGGAAAGGGCTGCAGGCGGCGATACGTGAAGGGAAGGTGATTGATGTGTTTCCCTACCGGCGCAAGGCCCGGTGATTTTGCATCAGCAGGCAGGGCCTCTTCGCGGGTGAATCGGATCGCCGCACCGCCGCTCCCACAGGTACAGCACAGCCCTTGAGAACTGTGGGTTCCCTGTGGG
>NZ_JBDJLK010000047.1:0-41790 GCF_039673335.1 Pseudomonas sp. TWI929 | reverse complement strand
GCTAGCTCTCGGGAGTACGCGCTTCAGGCCCCATCCATGGGGCCTCAGCGCTTGACGGGCATCCATGCCCGTCACCTCCCTCCGCAAACCCTTCGCTCGGCCTCCTGAAGTCGCAATCTGCGTCGCCTGGACTATCGCGCGCTTAGAAGCAAAAGCCGAAGCAAGAGCAAGAGCAAGAGCAAGAGCAAGAGCGTTGCGATCTAGCCTTGTCGTTTAGTTCAATGCCCCGCCGAAGCCGGCCCCGCCTTGGCGGTAAACGGTGGCTTGGCAAACCACACCAACAGGATCAACCCGGCAAACACCCAGGCCATCATGGTGAAGTAGTCCACCGTCGACATCATGTAGGCCTGCCCATTGAGTATCTGCTCCAGCTGCGCGTAACTCTGCGGACTGGCCCCGCCCAGTTGCTCCAGCGTGTGCCGCGTGGCCGGGTCGAACTGGCTGATGTGCTCGCTCAGGTAGGCATGATGCTGATCCGCCCGGCGAATCCAGATCCACGTCGTCAACGACGCTGCAAAACTCCCGCCCAAAGTACGCAGGAATGTCGCCAGCCCGGAACCATCGGCAATCTGGTGCGGCGGCAGGTCGGACAGCAGAATACTCAAGGTCGGCATGAAGAACAGTGCCACGCCAATGCCCATGAACAACTGCACCAAGGCCACATGCTGGAAGTCCACCTCGCTGGTGAACCCGGCGCGCATGTAGCAGCTGGTACCGATCGCCAGGAACGCCAGCCCCGCCAGCACCCGCAGGTCGAAACGGTGCGCGTACTTGCCCACGAACGGCGACATGATCACCGGCAGCAGGCCGATTGGCGCCACCGCCAGGCCCGCCCAGGTGGCGGTGTAGCCCATCTGCGTCTGCAACCATTGCGGCAGGATCAGGTTGATGCCGAAGAACCCCGCATAGCCACCGACCAGCACGATGGTGCCGACGCGGAAGTTACGGTGCACGAACAAGCGCAGGTTGACCACCGGGTGGCGGTCGGTCAGCTCCCAGATCACGAACACCGCCAGGAACACCACCGAAATCAGGCTACCGATGATGATGAACGACGACTCGAACCAGTCCAGGTCGTTGCCTTTGTCCAGCACCACCTGCAAGGCGCCAACGCCAATGACCAGCGTCAGCAGGCCGATGTAGTCCATCGGCTGGCGACTGGTAACCACCGGCCGCGTGCGCATCTGTTGGCGTACCACGGCAGCGGCGAACAGGCCGATCGGCACGTTGATGAAGAAGATCCATGGCCAGCTGTAGCTGTCGGTGATCCAGCCGCCGAGAATCGGCCCGGCAATCGGCGCCACCACCGTGACCATTGCCAGCAGCGCCAGCGCCATGCCCCGCTTCGCCGGTGGATACACCGCAATCAGCAACGTCTGGGTCATCGGGTACAACGGCCCGGCGACTACGCCCTGCAACACGCGAAAACCGACCAGCTCCGGCATCGACTGGGCGATACCGCACAGAAACGAAGCCAGCACGAACAGCAGCGTGGCCCAGATGAACAGCTTTACTTCACCAAAGCGCCGGCTCAACCAACCGGTCAGCGGCAAGGCAATGGCGTTACTCACCGCGAACGAGGTGATGACCCAGGTGCCCTGCTCGTAACTCACCCCCAGGTTGCCGGAAATGGTCGGCAGGGCCACGTTGGCGATGGTGGTGTCGAGCACCTGCATGAACGTCGCCAGCGACAGGCCGATGGTGGTCAGCAGCAAGCTCGGCGGCGTGAACTGGGCAGGGGCATTGTTACTCATCGCTGGGCCGTCTTGCCGGGTGCGCTGTTTTCGTGAATCAGCTGGGCAATCAGGTGGTCGGCTTCCACCAGCTGGCGGTCATACACCTGGGTGGAGTAGCTGGCTTGCTGCGGTGGCTGCTGGGCCAGGGTCGGGCCGCTCTGGTCGTGCAGGTCGACTTCCACCACGGTAGACAGGCCGATACGCAGCGGGTGGTCCTTGAGCTGATCGGGGCTCAGGTGAATACGCACGGGCACGCGCTGGACAATCTTGATCCAGTTGCCGGTGGCGTTCTGCGCTGGCAGCAGGGCGAAGGCGCTGCCAGTGCCAGCACCAAGGCTGTCGACCGTGCCGCTGTACTTGACCTCACTGCCGTACAGGTCGGCGCTGATTTCCACCGGCTGGCCGATGCGCATTTCACGCAGCTGGGTTTCCTTGAAGTTGGCGTCGATCCAAACCTGGTCCAGCGGGATCACCGCCATGGTCGCGGTACCCGGCTGCAGGCGCTGGCCCAGTTGCACGGTGCGCTTGGCAACGTAGCCGGTGACCGGCGCAACCAACGTGGTGCGGGCATGGTCGAGGTAGGCCTGGCGCAGGTCGGCAGCGGCGGCCATCACCTCGGGGTGCGAGGACACCACGGTGTCATCGACCAGCGCGCTGCTGGTGCTGAGCTGCTGGCGCGCGCTGTTGACGGCGGCCTGGGCCACGCTCAGGTCATCGCGGGCGTGGGACAGTTCTTCGGCAGCAATCGCACCGCTGTCAGCCAGCACCTTGCGCCGGTTGAAATCCTGTTGCGCCTTGCGCAGTTCGGCCTGGCGCGTTTCCAGCTGGGCCTTGAGCGAGTCGACGTTGCTGTACAACCCACGCACCTGACGCACGCTGCGCGCCAGCTTGGCTTCGGCGGACTGCAAGGCCACTTCGCTGTCAGCCGGGTCGAACTGCAGCAACACCTGGCCGGCGTGAACCAGGTCGCCGTCATCGGCACCGATACTGGTGACAGTGCCGGTGACCAGCGGGGTGATCTCCACCACGTTGCCGTTGACGTAGGCATCGTCGGTGCTTTCGTGCCAGCGCCCGACCAGGCTGTACCAGGCCCAGGCGCCAACGCCGGCAAGGATCAGCAGCAACAGCAGGCCAAGCAGCCAGGCCTTGCGTTTGCGCGACGGCTCGGGCGCGGCGGAGGGAGTCGGGGTGTCTGCGGGAGTGGCCATGACAATACCTTGGATAATTCGTGACAGGGTTCAGCGATCGCCGAAGCGGCGGATCGTCAACGGGTCGCCGGCACCGAGCAGGACCTTGGCCAGCAGGCCTTCCAAGGTCTTGAGTTCTTCGGGCGCCAGCACGCCGCACAACTCGTTCATGGCCGCGGCACCGATTTCCGGCAGGCGGTCGGCCAGGCGCTGGCCGTCAGCCGTAAGTGCCAGGCGTACCTGGCGGCGGTCGTCGGCGCAGCGGTTACGCACGATCAGCTCCTTCTGCTCGAGGCGGTCGAGCATGCGGGTCATCGAACCGCTGTCCAGGCCCAGGTAGCGGCACAGCTCGGCCGGGGTATCCACCTGGTACTGGGTGACGATGATCAGCACCTTGAACTGCGCAGCGGTGACACCCTCTGATTCGAGGTGCCAGTCGAGAATGCGGTCCTTGAGGATCGCCGCGCGGCCAAGCAGCATGCCGATGGCGCAGGTCTGGAAGTTTTCGGGGGAGAAATGGGCCATCGGTGACTGCTCGGGTAATTGTGTAAAAATATTACTGCCTAGGCAGTGAATGTCAAAGCTTTGATTAGCTAGCTATGGAAAATTTCATGATTTGGCGCTTCTGGCACCTGCCGCGCGCGGCTCTTGGAAGCTTGCCCGGCTCCCACAGGGATCCGGGCATGTCGCCTCTACAAAGCGTTCAGGCCCAACGCCTGCACCGCCCCGCAGGCGATCGCCATGCCCACCAGCTCCGCCAGGCTGTCGGCCTGCAGCCGCTTCATCACCCGCCCCCGGTACAGGTCGACGGTCTTCACGCTGATGCCCAGCTGCTCGGCAATCTCGCGGTTGTTCAGCCCTTGGGCCAACGGCACGAACACGTCACGCTCACGCGGCGTAAGGCTGTCGATACGCGCTTGCACCTGGGCCAACGCCTGGTCGCCCTGGCGCGCCCGCCCGGCGTGCTCCAGTGCAGCCTGCACACTGTCCAGCAGCAACTGGTCGTTGTAGGGCTTTTCGATGAAGTCGCAGGCACCCGCCTTGAACGCCCGCACCACGATCGGCACATCGGCATGGCCGCTAACGAAGATCACCGGCAGTGCCAGACCACGCTCGCGCATCGCCTGCTGCACCGCCATCCCACCCAGCCCCGGCATGCGCACATCCAGCAGCACGCAGGCTGGCCCATCATCGACGCAGGCGTCGAGAAACGCCTGCCCGCTGGCGAACGGCAAGGCCTGCAAGCCTACTGACTGCAGCAGCCAGACCGTCGAATCGCGCATACCCTGGTCGTCATCGACCACATACACTTTCGCTTGCACCACTACCTCCCCTTATCCCCTGCTGACCGCCAGCCGGCAGCACAGCACCAAGCCGCCGTTGTCGCCGGCCCGTGCCCATAAACTGCCGCCAAAACCCTCGATCAGGCTGCGGCTCATGCTCAAACCCAGGCCCAGGCCGTCGGCCTTGCTGGTGGTGAACGGCGTGAAGATTTCATCCAGGCGCTCGGGCGCCACGCCCGGGCCCTGGTCGACGACCTCGACCAGCACGCCGTCGCCATCGCGCACGGCGCCAAGCAGGATACGTGACGGCTGCTCGCCATGCTGCTCGCGGTTGGCGTCGATGGCATTGCGCAGCAGGTTGAGCAGCACTTGCTCCAGCAGCACCCGGTCGGCGTACACCGAGGGCAGTTGCGCGCTCATGCGCAGCTCCACCACCACCTGGTCACGTGCAGCTTCCCAGGCGCACAGGCGCATCGCTTCGCCGGCCACCTCGGCCACGTCCAGCGCCTGCAGGCGGCGTGGCCCCTTACGCAGAAAGGCGCGCAGGCGGCGGATTACTTCGGCGGCATGGGTGGCCTGTTCGCTGATGCGCTGCAGGCCCTGCCCTACCCGCTCGCGGGCCTGTGGGTCGCGCTCCAGACCTTGCAGATAACGTTGGCTGGCGTTGGCATAGTTGACCACCGCAGCCAATGGCTGGTTGATCTCGTGGGCGATACCCGAGGCCAGCTCGCCCAGTGTGGCCAACCGGGCGCTGTGCGCCAGGCTCTCCTGGGCTTCGATGCGCAAGGTAATGTCGCGGGACACGCTGACCACCTCCACCACCGCACCGGTGTAGGTTTCGCGGATGGCCCGGCTGGCGATTTCGAACCAGCGGTAGCCGCCCGCAGCCTGGTGCACCCGGCAGGTCATGGTGTGGTAGCCGTCCTGGTCCAGCGCTGCGGCGGCCTGGCGCAACACCTGGCGGCGTTCGCGCGGGTGCAGCAAGGGGTGCACGGCCATGCCGCGCAATTGCTCGGGCCACAGGCCAAGCAGGCGGAATGCTGCCGGCGAAGCGTCGAGAAAGCGACCATCGGGGCTGTGCCGGGAGATCAGGTCGGTAGTGTTCTCGATGATCAGCCGGTACAGGTGCCGGGCGCGGCTGGCTTCGCGTGCGCCGTGGCGCTCTGCGCTGGCGTCGCGGCAGCGCCCGAGCACGTGCTGGCCCTGGTCATCAGGAATGAACGTCCACAGCACGATGCGCTCGCCGACCTGTACCTCGACATCGGCAATCGCCCGATGCTGGCGCAGGCAGGCGCGCACCAGGGCGGCGCAGTTGGCCGGCAGCCAGTTGGCCAGTGCCGGCCCATCATCGACCCAGGCCTGCAACGCCGGGTTGAGCACCAGCGGCCTGGCATCGGCAGCCAGCAACAGGCTGGGTTGTGGGTCCTTGGCAAGCAAGGGGTAAGCAGTCTTGTCCACGATAGGCGGCTCGTTGTTATAGTAGTTTTACTATATTGCTATAGTCGATATTCCTACTACCATAGCGATTCGCGTAAAACTGCGACAGAGGGAGCGGCCCACCGTTCGCCTCCCAGCACCCTGAACAGAGCTAACAATCAGCCATCGGGGGCCAAGCGCACAGGCTGCGCCTGCCTCCCCTACAGGATTACCGCATGTCGATCTATGCCCAGGGCCTGATGCCCACTGCCGTCAACCATGTCGCCCTTACCCCGCTGAGTTTCATCGAACGCACCGCTGCCGTATACGGCAACTACCCAGCCGTGATCCACGGTGCCATCCGCCGCAACTGGCAGGAAACCTACCAACGCTGCCGACGCCTGGCCAGCGCCCTGGTGGGCCGTGGCATCGGCCGTGGCGACACCGTGGCAGTGATGCTGCCCAATATTCCGGCCATGCTCGAAGCGCACTTTGGCGTGCCCATGACCGGTGCCGTGCTTAACACCCTGAACGTGCGCCTGGACGCCGAAGCCATCGCCTTCATGCTGCAGCATGGCGAGGCCAAGGTGCTGATTACCGACCGCGAGTTCCACAGCGTCATCGAGGCTGCCCTGGCCTTGCTTGAACACCCGCCCCTGGTGGTGGATGTGGACGACCCGGAGTACGGCGAAGGCCGGGCGGTCAGCGCACTGGACTATGAGGCTTTCCTCGCCGAGGGCGACCCGGAATTTGCCTGGGAATGGCCCGATGACGAGTGGCAGGCGATCTCGCTCAACTACACCTCCGGCACCACCGGCAACCCCAAGGGCGTGGTCTACCACCACCGCGGCGCCTACCTGAACGCCCTGGGCAACCAGATGATCTGGGCCATGGGCCACCGCCCGGTGTACCTGTGGACCCTGCCGATGTTCCACTGCAACGGCTGGTGCTACCCCTGGACCATCACCGCCCTGGCCGGTACCCACGTATTCCTGCGCCGGGTCGACCCACAGAAAATCCTGACCCTGATCCGCGAACACCGGGTCAGCCACCTGTGTGGCGCGCCGATCGTGCTCAACGCCCTGGTCAACATGCCCGAAGCGGCCAAGGCGGCCATCGAGCACCCGGTGCAGGCCATGGTTGCCGGCGCTGCGCCACCGGCCAAGGTCATTGGCGCCGTGGAAGAGATGGGCATCCAGGTGACCCACACCTACGGCCTGACCGAAGTCTATGGCCCGGTGACCGTGTGTGCCTGGCATGACGAATGGGACGAACTGACGCTGGAAGAGCGCGCGCGAATCAAGTCACGCCAAGGCGTGCGCTACCCGACCCTCGATGGCCTGATGGTCGCCGACCCGCAAACCCTCGAGCCGGTGCCACGCGACGGCAACACCCTGGGCGAGATCTTCATGCGCGGCAACACGGTGATGAAGGGCTACCTGAAAAACCCCGAAGCCACCGCCGAGGCCTTCCGTGGTGGCTGGTTCCACACTGGCGACCTGGCTGTGTGGCATGCCGACGGCTATGTCGAGATCAAGGACCGGCTCAAGGACATCATCATTTCTGGTGGTGAGAACATCTCCACCATCGAAGTCGAAGACGCCCTGTACAAGCACCCGGCAGTACTGGAGGCCGCCGTGGTGGCGCGCCCGGATGAGAAATGGGGAGAAACCCCGTGCGCCTTCGTTGCCCTGAAACCAGGGCGGGAGGACACCCGCGAGGCTGACATCACCAGCTGGTGCCGCGAGCACCTGGCCGGGTTCAAGGTGCCGAAGACCGTGGTGTTTGGCGAGCTGCCCAAGACCTCGACCGGCAAGATCCAGAAGTACGTGCTGCGCGACCGGGCCAAAGCCCTGTGATGCCCCAGCGGCCTCTTCGCGGGTGAACCCGCTCCTCCAGTTACGGCACTGGGTTTGTGGCTTGCACGACCCCTGTGGGAGCGGGTTTACCCGCGAAGAGGCCAGCCCAGATTTCCCACTTTTCAAGAGCCACCGATGACCACTTATAACGCCCCCCTGCGCGACATGCGTTTCGTCCTGCATGACGTGTTCAACGCCCCGGCCCTGTGGGCCCGCCTGCCGGCCCTGGCCGAGCGCATCGACGCCGACACTGCCGACGCCATCCTTGAAGAAGCCGCCAAGGTCACCGGCCAGCTGATTGCCCCGCTCAGCCGCAACGGTGACGAACAAGGCGTGTGCTTCGATGCAGGCCAGGTCACCACCCCCGACGGCTTCCGCGAGGCCTGGCACACCTACCGCGAAGGAGGCTGGGTCGGCCTGGGTGGTAACCCCGAGCATGGCGGCATGGGCATGCCGAAAATGCTTGGCGTGCTCTTCGAAGAAATGCTCTACGCCGCCGACTGCAGCTTCAGCCTGTATTCGGCGCTGAGCGCCGGCAGCTGCCTGGCAATCGATGCCCACGCCAGCGAAGCGCTCAAGGCCACCTACCTGCCACCGTTGTACGAAGGCCGTTGGGCCGGCACCATGTGCCTGACCGAACCCCATGCCGGCACCGACCTTGGGCTGATCCGCAGCCGCGCCGAGCCCCAGGCCGACGGCAGCTATCGCATCAGCGGCAGCAAGATCTTCATCACCGGCGGCGAGCAGGACCTGACCGAGAACATCATCCACCTGGTGCTGGCCAAGCTGCCGGACGCGCCCTCCGGCGCCAAAGGCATCTCGCTGTTCCTGGTGCCCAAGTACCTGGTCGAGGCTGACGGCCGCCTGGGCGCACGCAACGCCGCCCATTGCGGCTCGATCGAACACAAGATGGGCATCAAGGCTTCGGCCACCTGCGTGATGAACTTCGATGGTGCCATTGGCTACCTGGTTGGTGAGCCGAACAAGGGCCTGGCGGCCATGTTCACCATGATGAACTACGAGCGCCTGTCCATCGGCATCCAGGGCATTGGTTGTGCCGAAGCCTCGTACCAGAGCGCCGCCCGCTACGCCAACGAGCGCCTGCAAAGCCGTGCCGCCACAGGCCCGCATGCGCAGGACAAGGCTGCCGACCCGATCATCCACCATGGTGATGTGCGGCGCATGCTGCTGACCATGCGCACGCTCACCGAAGGTGGCCGGGCATTTGCGGCCTATGTCGGCCAGCAACTGGACCTGGCGCGTTACGCCGCAGACGCCGGTGAACGTGAGCATGCCCAGCGCCTGGTGGCGCTGCTGACGCCGGTGGCCAAGGCGTTCTTCACTGACAACGGCCTGGAAAGCTGCGTACTCGGCCAGCAGGTGTATGGCGGCCATGGTTACATCCGCGAATGGGGCCAGGAGCAACGGGTACGCGACGTGCGGATTGCACAGATCTATGAAGGCACCAATGGCATCCAGGCCCTTGACCTGCTCGGGCGCAAGGTGCTGGCCGACGGGGGCCAGGCGTTGGCCAGCTTTGCCGCCGAGGTACGGGCCTTCAGCGTGGATGCGCCGTTGCATCGCGAGGCCCTGCAGGCAAGCCTGGCGCGGCTGGAGGCTACCAGCGCCTGGCTGCGGGCACATGCTGCCGGGGATGCCAACCTGGTCAGCGCGGTGGCGGTGGAGTACCTGCAGCTGTTCGGCCTGACGGCGTATGCCTACATGTGGGCGCGAATGGCGGCGGTGGCGTTGGCCAAGCGCGATGAAGATGCTGCGTTTTACGGAGCGAAGCTGGCGTGTGCGGAGTTCTTCTTCCAGCGGGTTTTGCCGCGGGGGTTGGGGCTGGAGGCCAGTATCCGGGCGGGTAGTGACAGCCTTTATGGTTTGGATGCGGCGCAATTCTGATGGCCCCTCGGGGGCTGCAAAGCAGCCCCTACGATTTCAGACCGCAAATGCGTGCGCGAAAGGTTCTCAAACGCCGGAAAACCATTGCAAATCCGACGAAAAACCGGCACAAATGATAGTCATTCGCCATTACGCCGGTTCTCGGGGGCCCTCTCGCAAGGGTAGAATGCGCAAAACCCGGAGCCGCAATGAACCACGACCGCCTCAATCCCAGCCCAGACGATGCCATCACCGACGCCGCCGCGCATTGGTGCATGCGCCTGCACGCCGAAGATTGCACAGCGGCCGAGCGCGAGGAATTCGCCCGCTGGCTGGCGGCCGACCTGCGGCATGCCGAGGAATACCAGGCCATGCTGGAAATCTGGCAAACCGCCGACCTGCTGCCGCGCAATGCCACCGTCATCGACTTCAACCCACCCGTACGGCGGGCCGTACGCCCGCGCAACTGGCGGCCGCTGGCTTCCGCCGCCGCCATCGCCCTGGCAGTGCTGCCATTGGCCGGCTGGCTGGGCTGGGAGCAAGGCTGGCTGCCCAATCACTACCAGCACTTCGTAGCTGGCGACCGCATCCAGACCGTGGAACTTAGCGACGGCAGCACGGTGCAGCTCAACCTCAACACCGAGCTCACCTACCTCAACTACAAGGACCAGCGCCAGGTCACCCTCAAACGTGGCGAAGCGTTCTTCAAGGTGCAGCACGACAGCAGCCACCCGTTCATCGTGCATGCCGGCCGTGGTCAGACCCGGGTCACCGGTACCCAGTTCAACGTGTGGAAGTACCAGGACCAGGTCAAGGTCACCCTGGTGGAAGGTTCGGTGCTGGTGTCCAGCGACGGCAGTGCCGGTGGCTACCGCCTCGGCCCTGGCATGCAGGCCAGCTATCACAAGGGCGATTTCGAGCCGCAGCTGGAACAGAGCGACGACTACGGCAACAGCCTGGCCTGGCGCAGCGGCAAGCTGGTGCTCGACAACCTGAGCCTGGAGCAGGCGCTGCCGGTGATCAACCGCTACCTCGACGCGCCGCTGCTGCTGGCTGACGCCAGCACCGGGCGTATCCGCATCAGTGGCATCTACAACACGCGTGAAGTGGGGCGCCTGGTCAACAACCTGCCCAAGGTGCTGCCGGTCTACCTGACCCGCAGCAAGGACGGCAGCACCGTGCTCAACCGCATCTCGCCGCCGCCCGACAAGGGCTGACGCCCTCCCCGCCTTACAAGGTCATCGCCGCCAGCCAGCCGAACGCCAGCAGCGGCAGGTTGTAGTGGATGAAGGTGGGCACCACGGTGTCCCAGATATGGTGGTGCTGGCCATCCACGTTCAGGCCCGAGGTCGGGCCCAAGGTTGAGTCCGAGGCGGGCGAACCCGCATCGCCCAAGGCACCGGCAGTACCGACGATGCACACCGTGGCCAGCGGGTCGAAGCCCAGTTGCACGCACAGCGGCACGAAAATCGCCGCCAGGATCGGCACGGTGGAGAACGACGAACCGATGCCCATGGTTACCAGCAGGCCCACCAGCAGCATCAGCAAGGCACCGATACCCTTGCTGTGGTCGATCCACTGTGCCGAGGTTTCCACCAGGCTCTGCACTTCACCAGTGGCCTTCATCACGTCGGCAAAGCCGGAGGCAGCAATCATGATGAAGCCAATCATGGCCATCATCTTCATGCCTTCGGTGAACAGGTCGTCGGTGTCCTTCCACTTGACGATGCCCGACAACGAGAAGATCAGGAAGCCAACCATGGCGCCGATGATCATCGAGTCCAGCAACAGCTGGACGATGAACGCGGCAGCAATCGCCAGCCCGGCCACCAGCAGGGTCAGCGGGTTGTACTGCACGCTCACCTGCTCCACCTGCTCGATGCGCGCCAGGTCGTAGTCACGCTTCTTGCGGTAGCTGACGAACACTGCCAACAACAGGCCGACGAGCATGCCGGCAGCCGGGATGGCCATGGCGTGGGTGACGTTGACGCCACTCACATCGACACCGGCGCGGGCGACGTTAGCCAGCAGGATCTCGTTGAGGAAGATGTTGCCAAAGCCCACCGGCAGGAACATGTACGGGGTGATCAGGCCGAAGGTGATCACGCAGGCAATCAACCGGCGGTCGATGCGCAGGCGGGTCAGCACGTACAGCAGCGGCGGCACCAGCAGCGGAATGAAAGCGATGTGGATGGGCAGGATGTTCTGCGATGACACCGCCACCACCAGCATCAGGCCGATCATCAGCCATTTGACCTTGCCGCCATTGGCATGGCCCTGGCGGTCGATCATGGCCAGGGCGCGATCGGCCAGGGCATGGGCCAGGCCGGACTTGGCGATAGCCACGGCAAAGGCGCCGAGCAGTGCGTAGGACAAGGCCACCGTCGCCCCACCGCCGAGGCCGCCATTGAAGGCCTTGAGCGTACCTTCGATACCCAGGCCACCGACCAGCCCACCGACCAGGGCCCCGATGATCAGGGCGATGACCACATGCACGCGGGACAGGCTGAGTATCAGCATGATGCCGACCGCGGCGATCACTGCATTC
This sequence comes from Pseudomonas sp. TWI929, assembly GCF_039673335.1. Lineage (NCBI taxonomy): Bacteria > Pseudomonadati > Pseudomonadota > Gammaproteobacteria > Pseudomonadales > Pseudomonadaceae > Pseudomonas > Pseudomonas sp. TWI929. The sequence continues at coordinate 29,877 of NZ_JBDJLK010000047.1, read as the reverse complement.
ATGGTTGGCTTACCTCATTGCGACAGAAAAAAGCGCGAACTCTGAAGCAGTGGGCGACAGATGTCAAAAATGCCATGTTGCGGCGGATTACCACTGTCCTTCGCAGCCCCCTTGTAGGAGCGGCCTTGTGTCGCGATCAGGGTGCGAAGCGCCCCCATGATCTCCACCTCAGCACAAATCGCTGGGGCCGCTAGGCGGCTCGATCGCGACACAAGGCCGCTCCTACAAGGAGACCGCGCAGGCCGCTACTTAAATTGAACGTTTGAATAAAGAAAAAAACGTGTCAGCCGACATAGTCGCTAGCCACACTCTTATTACAAGGGATCCGCCCCCATGCCTTTGCGACAACTTTCCATCCAGTGGAAGATCACCCTGCTCGCCGGTCTCTGCCTGGCCGGCATCGTCACCTTGCTCGTCGGCCTGTCGCTGTACCGCATGGACCACAGCTCAGACCTGGTCAAGGCCAGCAGCATGCAAATGCTGACCGAGGCTGCGCAGTCGCGCATCGAGTCGCAGGGCGAAGTGCAAGCGCTGAACATTCGCCGCCAGTTCATGGATGCCTACCAGTACGGCGCCGGCTTCGCCCGCCAGGTGCTGTTCCTGCGCGAACAGGCAGAAAAGCGCTTTCTCGATGCCTTCGACCTGCGCGAGGACATGACCCGCCAGGTGCGCGCCGCCCTGCAAGCCAACCCCGACCTGCTCGGCATGTCGCTGGTGTTCGAGCCCAACGCCTTGGACAGCAAGGACAGCCTGTTCGCCGACAAGGCGGAACTGGGCAGCAACGAGACCGGGCGCTTTGCCCTGTACTGGTCGCAACCGCGCGCTGGCCAACTGACGGCCATGGCCCTGCCTGAACATGACATGGCCAACACCGAGGTCGGCCCCAGCGGCCAGCCGGCCAACACCTGGTGGGTGTGCCCGCGCACGTCCGGCAAGGTGTGCGTGGTGGAGCCCTACTTCTATGACATCGATGGCCAGCAGGTGCTGATGACCAGCATCGTCTTCCCGCTGGCAGTCAACGGCAAGATCATCGCCACCCTGTCCATCGACATCAACCTCGACAGCCTGCAGGCCCTGAGCCAGGAAGCCAGCCGCAGCCTGTACGAAGGCCGCACCACGGTTGGCATCCTCAGCCCGGTCGGCCTGCTGGCCGGCTACAGCGCCGATGCCAGCAAGCTGGCCCAGCGCTTCGACCAGGTCGACCCGGCCAAGGGCGCCGAACTGGTGCGCAAGCTGGCCGCTGGCAAGATGACCATCCTGCATGACCAGCAGCGCCTGAAGGTGCTGGCGGCGTTCCAGCCGATCCCCGACGCCCAGCCCTGGGGCGTGCTGCTGGATGTACCGGAAAACGCCTTGACCGGGCCGGCTGAAACACTGAAACAGGAACTGGACGCACTGAACACCAGCGGCACCCTGCTGGAGCTGGGCCTGGGCCTGGCTGCGGCAATCGCCGGCCTGCTGATGGTGTGGCTGATGGCCCGCGGTGTTACCCGGCCTATCCTCGGCGTGGCCACCATGCTCAAGGACATCGCCAGCGGCGAAGGCGACCTTACCCGGCGCCTGACCTACCAGAAGCAGGACGAACTGGGCGAACTGGCCGGCTGGTTCAACCGCTTCCTCGACAAGCTGCAACCAACCATCGCCGAGGTCAAACGCTCGGTGCAGGCCGCCCGCGGCACCGCCGACCAGTCCTCGGCGATTGCCACTGAAACCAGCGCCGGCATGGAGCAGCAGTACCGCCAGGTTGACCAGGTTGCCACCGCCTCGCACGAAATGAGCGCCACCGCCCAGGACGTCGCCCGCAGCGCCGCCCAAGCAGCGCAAGCCGCGCGCGACGCCGACCAGGCCACCCGCGAAGGCCTGGCAGTGATAGACCGCACTACCCACAGCATCGACGCCCTGGCCACCGACATGAGCCACGCCATGGCCGAAGTCGAGGGCCTGGCGCAAAACAGCGAGAAGATCGGTTCGGTGCTGGAGGTGATTCGCTCGATCGCCGAACAGACCAACCTGCTGGCGCTCAATGCAGCCATTGAGGCAGCACGCGCCGGTGAAGCAGGCCGGGGCTTTGCCGTGGTCGCCGACGAAGTGCGCAACCTCGCCCAGCGTACCCAGGAATCGGTGGAAGAAACCCGCCAGGTGATCGAGGCATTGCAGAATGGCACCCGCGAAGTGGTCGGTGCCATGGACAACAGTCACCGCCAGGCCCAGAGCGGTGTGCAGCAAGTTGGCCAGGCGGTAACCGCGCTGCAGCGCATCGGCCAGGCGGTGACGGTGATCACCGACATGAACCTGCAGATTGCTTCAGCCGCCGAAGAACAAAGCGCGGTGGCCGAGGAAATCAACAGCAACGTGGCAACCATCCGTGATGTCACCGAGTCGCTGTCGGGGCAGGCCAACGAGTCGGCGCGGGTCAGCCAGTCGCTGAACAGCCTGGCCAACCAGCAACAGGCGCTGATGGACCAGTTCCGCGTCTGAGGCAAAGGGGCCACGCCTGTGGCCCTGATTTTCGCAAAACCTCGTCGTCTACACTTGCCCCCACTGCCAAGGCGCGGCGAACGACGAGGTCTCCATGAAGAAAATTCCAATGCTGCTGGCCGGGCTGCTGTTAGCCGCAGGCCTGGGCAGCGCCGACAACGCTGCCTTGGCAGACCAACGCGCGCCTATCCATTTTGGCGCCATCGGTTGGGAAAGCGGCGCGCTCACCACCGAGATCCTGCGGCTGATCGTGGAGCGCGGCTACGGCTATAGCACCGACACCCTGCCCGGCAGCACCGTCAGCATGGAGGTGGCCCTGGCACGCAACGACCTGCAAGTAATCGCCGAGGAGTGGGCCGGACGCAGCCCTGCCTGGGTCAAGGCTGAACAGGCCGGCCAGGTGTTCGCGTTGGGCGACACGGTCAAGAACGCTGAAGAAGGCTGGTGGGTACCGGCCTATGTGATCGAAGGCGATGCTGCTCGCAAGTTGCAAGCCACGGCGCCGGAATTACGCAGTGTCGACGACCTCAAGCGCTATGCGCAGGTGTTCCGCGACCCCGAGTCGCCCGACAAAGGGCGCTTTCTCAACAGCCCTAGCGGCTGGACATCCGAGACCGTCAACAGCCAGAAACTCAAGGCTTATGGCCTGAACGACCTGTATACCAATTTCCGCAGTGGCTCCGGGGCGGCGATGGATGCCGAAATAGGCTCGGCCATCCGCCGTGGCCAGCCCGTGCTGTTCTACTATTGGAACCCGACCCCGTTGATGGGCCGCTACAAACTCATACGGCTGGAAGAGCCGCCATTCGATGCCCAGGCCTGGGCCACCCTTACCGACGCCAGCAACCCCAACCCCAAGGGTAGCCGCTCGCTACCCGCGAAGTTGTCGATTGGCGTGTCCAAGGCTTTTCGTGAAGGCTACCCGGACCTGGTCAGCGTGTTCGAACAGGTCGACCTGCCCATCGAACGCCTGAACAAGGCGCTGGCCGACATGAGCGAAAAACGCACGCCACCGCGCGACGCCGCCCTCACGTTCCTGCGCGATAACCGTGAGGTGTGGAAAGCCTGGTTGCCAGCGGACATTGCCACCAAGGTCGAGGGCAGCCTGTGAGCAGCGGCTTCCCCCAGGGCCTGCAGTTTTCCTTTGCCGACAGCGTCAACCAGTTGGTCGACTGGCTGGTGCTGAATTACGGCGACCACCTGCGCACGTTTTCCGAGCAGCTGCTGCAACTGCTGGTCGGCCTGGAAAGCCTGCTGCGCCTGCTGCCCTGGTGGCTGCTATTGCTGCTGGTCGGCCTGCTCGCCTGGCATGCCAGCCGGAGCCTGCTGCGCAGTGCCGGCCTGGTGGCGTTGCTGGCCCTGATCGGCATGCTCGGGCTGTGGGACAAACTGCTACAGACCCTGGCCCTGGTGCTGGTCAGTACCGGCCTGTGCGTGCTGGTGGGCGTGCCGCTGGGTATTCTGCTCGCCGCCCGACCGCTGGCGAAGCGGCTGTTGCTGCCTGTGCTGGATGTGATGCAGACCCTGCCGGCGTTCGTTTACCTGATACCGGTGCTGATGCTGTTCGGCCTGGGCAAGGTGCCCGCGGTGTTTGCCACGCTGATCTATGCCCTGCCGCCATTGGTACGGCTGACCGAACTGGGCTTGAGCCAGATCGACCCTTCGTTGCTGCAGGCTGCACACGGCCTGGGCGCCAGCCGCTGGCAGCGGTTGCGGCGCATAGCCCTGCCACTGGCGCTGCCGAGCATCATGGCCGGGCTCAACCAGTCGGTGATGATGGCCCTGTCGATGGTGGTGGTCGCGTCGATGATCGGCGCCCGCGGCTTGGGAGAAGATGTGTTGGCGGGGATCCAGACCTTGAATGTTGGCCAAGGCGTGGAAGCCGGGCTGGCGATTGTCGCCCTGGCCATGGTGATCGACCGGATCAGCCAGGCGTATGGGCGTAGTGGGCGCAACGGTTGACGCCGCTCCTACAGGGTATAGCGCAAGCCATGATATTGGCCTGACAATGCAGCTCTTTCAGCTTGCAACCGGACCTCATCTGCATGTCCCTCAAAGCCCTGCGCACCCTGGTGACCATCGCCCGCCACGGCACCTTCGCCCGTGCCGCCGACCTGCTCAGCCTCACGCCCTCGGCGGTAAGCCTGCACATCAAGACGCTCGAAGACGAACTGCAGGTGACCTTGTTCGACCGCAGCCGCAGGCAAGTGGTGCTGACCGAAGCCGGCCAGCTGGCGGTGGCCCGCGCCGAGAGCATTCTGGCGGCCTATGACGAACTGGCCGACGCCCTGGCCAGCGGCCCGAGCCTGCGCGGCCGGCTGCGCCTGGGGGCGATCCACACGGTGCTGGCGCGGCGCCTGCCCAAGGCGCTGGTGTGGATCAAGGCCCACCACCCGCAGTTGCACATCAGCGTGGCCTCGGGCATGTCGGCGGAGCTGGCACGGCGTGTGGAAGACGGCGAGCTGGATGCGGCGATCACCACCGAGCCGGTCAGCCCCTACCCGCAGAGCCTCGACTTCACACCATTGTTCGAAGACCGCTTCTGGGCCATCGCCAGCCCCGAACTGGCCGGGCTCAGCGTGGCGCAGTTACTGGCCAGCCAGCCATTCCTGCGCTTCGACAAGCGCGCCTGGGCCGGGCGGCAGATCGAGCAGGAGTTGCGCCGGCAACATTTGCAGGTGAGCGAGCAGATGGAGCTGGACAGCCAGGAAGCCCTGGCGCGCATGGCGGTGATGGGCCTGGGCGTGGCGATCATTCCCATGGCGGATGACGACCTGCAACGCCTGCCGCCGGCCACTTGCCTGCCGTTTGGCGAGCCGCAGCTGACCCGGCGGGTGGTGTTGCTGGAGCATGAGAAGAGCCAGCGGCGGCATTTGAGTGCGGTGTTGAAGACTGCGCTTGAGGCTTGAACATTCATCGAGCTTTTTCTTTCTTGCACAACCACAAAAAGCAGTCGCGATCCCTGTGGGAGCGGCTTTAGCCGCGAACACCGGCAACGCCGGTGCCATCCACCGCGTCAGCCTCTTCGCGGGTGAACCCGCTCCCACAGGGGAAAAATGCCGCTTGCAATGATGCATTTTTCCTCAACAGTAAGTGCAGAAAACAACGTTTTTCCAGATCATTGCATACCCGTAGTCTGTGCCCGTACCCCGCCTCGGAACGCTGACCATGCTGCACTTGCTGCTGACCACCCTGCTACCGATCATCCTGCTGATTGCCCTGGGCACCTTCCTGCGCCTGCGCGGCTTTCTTGCTGAAAGCTTCTGGCCTGGCGCCGAGCGCCTGAGCTACTACGTGCTGCTGCCGTCGCTGTTCCTCCACGGTTTGGCCACCGCCAACCTCGATGGCGTACCGGTGCTGGGCATGGTCGGCGCACTGATGCTCTCGACCCTGGCCGGTGCCGTGCTGCTGGTGCTGTACCAGGGCGCGGTGAACCATGACGGAGCCGACTTCACCTCCGTGTTCCAGGGCGGCATCCGCTTCAACAACTACATTGGTGCCACCCTCGCCGCCGGCATCTACGGCAGCGCCGGCATCGCCCTGGCGGCGGTGGCCAATGCTGCCATCGTGCCCCTGGTCAACCTGCTCTGCGTGCTGGTGTTCGCCCGTTTCAGTGCCCGCCACAGCTCACCGGCCACGGTGCTACGCGCCATCTTCGCCAACCCCTTGATCGTGGGTTGCGCGGGTGGCCTGCTGCTGCGGCTGACTGGGCTGGGCTTGCCAGCGGGTATCGAACCCACGGTCAAAGCCTTGGGCCAGGCTGCCCTGCCGCTGGGCCTGCTGTGCGTCGGCGCAGCCCTGGGTGGCGCCAGCCTGGGCCAGCAGGTGCGCCCGTTGATGGCGGCTTCGGCGTTCAAGTTCCTGGTAATGCCACTGACCACCTGGGGCCTGTGCCGCATGCTCGGCCTGACGGGCCAGGCAGCGGTGGTGGCCGTGCTGTTCCAGGCGTTGCCCACCGCCTCGTCGTCCTACGTAATGGCCCGGCAAATGGGCGGTAACGCACCGCTGATGGCCACCATCATTGCCCTGCAGACCGTGGCCGCTGCCGCAACCCTGCCTTTGGTACTAATGCTTACGCTTGGCTAGACTGTGAATCAGCCCACAGTTCGGAAGCTTCCTCATGCGCTTTTGGTGGATGGTGATCGGTTTGACCTCGGCCCTGCTGGCAGGCCCCTTGCACGCAGCCGACCCAGCCAAGGCCGCAGTCGCCGAGGACAAGGCCGAAGTGCTGGAAGAAAAGGTAGTCAAGGATGCCGCGCCGCCGAAAAAAGCGCAGACGCTGACCCCAAGCGAAGCACAAGCGGTCGACCCCGCCGGCAAGGCACCGCTGGACGACAGCATCACCTGCCTGGCCCGCACCATCTACTGGGAGGCCAAGGGCGCCGACGCCGAGGACATGACCGCCGTGGCCAGTGTGGTGCTCAACCGCCTGGGCCACGAAGGCTTCCCGGACACTATTTGCGGCGTGGTCAAGCAAGGGGTGGAGAGCAAGGCCTGCCAGTTTTCCTGGTGGTGCGACGGGCGCTCCGACCAGGTCGAGGAAGCGCAACGCTACGACATTGCCAAGGAAATTGCCCGCAAGGCGCTCAACCAGCAATTGAAAGACCCCACCGGCGGCGCGCTGTACTTCCATGACCGCAATGTGCACCCGGACTGGGCCAGGGTCTACCGCAGGACCGCGCAGACCACACACTTTCTGTTCTACAAGCCGAACCAGGCGTTGGCGCGGTGAGCTGCCAGGGTGCATCAGAAGTCGATCGTCCCCGAGAACTTGACCAGCCTTGGGTCGCCCTGGGTCAGGTAGCCGCCATTGGCCGATGCCCAGTAATTCTTGTCGGTCAGGTTTTCCACATTGATGCGCAGGGTGACGGCCTTGTCCTGCACCTTGAAGCGGTAACGCGCGCCCACATCGAAGCGGTTCCAGGTCGGCAGGCTTAGCGTATTCGACGGGTTGGCATACTGGCCGCCAGTGCGCAACATACGGGCGTTTACCGCAACACCCGGCAAGCCTGGCACATCCCAGTCGACACTGGCATTGAGCTGAAAGGTTGGCACCCCGACAGCATGGTTGCCGTCGTCGGCGCCGTTCTGGGTGTTCTTCAGCTCGGTGTCCATGCGCGTGCCGCCAGCCATCAGGCGCAGTCCCTGCAACGGCTCACCGAAGACACTCAGTTCGATGCCTTTGTTGACCTGCTCGCCATCCTGGACAAACACATTGCCCTGGACAAAGCCGTCGGTAGGCCGCTCGATACGGAACACTGCCAGGTTGGCGCCAAAGCTCTGGTAGTCGAGCTTGACGCCCGCCTCCACTTGCTTGGTCTTGGCCGGCGGGAACACTTCGCCGATGTTGACGATACCCTGCCCCGAAGCCGTCGCGCCCTGGGCCAGACCCTCGATGCGGTTGGCGTACAGCGAGATCGACGGGTTGACCTTGTAGACGATGCCATACACCGGGGTGGTGACCGCTTCGTCATAGAACGCGTTGCGCCCCAGGTCCGCGCCTTCGCCATCGTAGGCGTAACCTTCCACCCGCAGTTGTTGACGACGCACACCGACAGTGACCAGCAGGGTGTCGTCGAACAGGCCCACCGTGTCCGATACAGCAAGGCTGCGGTTGCGCGTCTTGCCGGTTACCCCGGGGTCATCCAGCTTGCCGCCGGTGAAGGTTGGCGTAGTTGGCCTGGGCAGCGGGTCGGTGTGATAGATGTTGGTGTTCTGCGAGTTGTAGAAGACAAATGCGTTTTCCTGCTGGGTCCAGATGCTGGCGGCGCCAAGGTTCAGCTGGTGGCTGACCGGCCCCGTCTGGAAGCGGCCATTGATACCGCCCATGAGGGTGCTGTTGTCTTCGTTGTGGGGGATTTCCGAGCCGGCGATGGTGGCAGCGCCGCTGGCCGCATCGGTGAGGATCGGCGTGCCATAGAAGCCGTTCTCGTGGGTGTGCTTGAGGCCCCCGGCGAGGTAAGCGCTCCAGTTGTCGTTGAAGTCATAGTCCGCACGCACCATGCCGAAGGTGTCCTCGGTTTCGGTCCACGACCAGTCCTGGCCGTAGTTGTGGTCGGCATCCGGCGCGCGGGGAATATCCGTCAGCCCGGCCCCCAGGCGCACGCTGTTGCGCATGTGGTTGACCCGTTGCTTCTGGTAGCCGATGTCGGTGGACAGGCGCAGGTTGTCACCGCGGTAGTCGAAGCCGACCATGAACAGCTTGCTGCGCTGGTGCTGGTCGTCCACCGCTGTTTCGCCTTCACGCTGCGACAGGTTAAGGCGTACGCCAAAGCGGTTGTCTTCGCCAAAGCGCTGGCCGAGGTCCAGGTGCTCGCCGAGGCGGCCATCACTGCTGATGTCCTGGGTGTAACGCCGCGTCGGGATATCGCCGGCACGCTTGGGTTGCAGGTTGACGTTACCGCCCAGGCCGGTACCTGTCGGGCTGGCACCGTTGAGGAAGGCATTGGGACCTTTCAGCACCTCGACGCGCTCGACGGCATCAGTAGAAATCATCTGCCGCGGTAGCACGCCATACAGGCCGTTGAACGCCACGTCATCGCCGTTGAGCGGCAAACCACGAATGACAAACACCTGCGACTGGTTGCCGAAGCCGAACGACTGGCGCACCGACGGGTCGTTGAGCAGCACATCGCCAATGTCCTCGGCCTGCTGGTCTTCGATCAGCTGCGAGGTATAGCTGGTCATGGTGAACGGCACGTCCATCATGTCCTGGTTGCCCAGTATGCCCATCTGCCCGCCCCTGGCTACCTGGCCACCAGCAAACGGCTCTGGTGGTTCGCCCTTGGGCCTGGCCGCCTCGGCGTTGACAGCCGTAGCATCCAGCTCGATGACCTCATCGGCCGACTGGGCAGGGATTGCAACGGAACAGCACACAGCGAGGAAGGTCGATTGATAGAGGCGGACTCGTGCCATGAAAGACTCCCGATGATAGGGTTGCAGCCTTCCTGGCAGAGTGGGAATTAATAGCGTTTGCGTACTGTTTCTAGCCGATGATACGAACGATTACCAAGCGATCGCACTTTTCTGCCGACCAGTGGTCTACTCCCTCCTTTACCGCCAGCAACGATTGCCGGCGTTTTCATTGCTTTGCACGACCTCGGGCCAAAAGCCCCAGGCTTGTGTAGGATGAGCAGCGCACACCACGACGCTGCCAGCCATAGGGAGATCCACATGCGCGTCCTGTCATCCGTTGCCGCCCTGTCGCTGGGCCTGGTCGTCTCGACCGGGGCACTGGCTGTTACCGGCGAAGAGGCGCAACTGATCGATTCGATCAATGTCTACCGCAGCAAGGCCCAGCCCTGCGGTGGCGAAGCGTCGCTGGAGCTGCCACCGCTCAACAGCGATACCCGCCTGGCGCTGTCGCCGGAGGGTACCCGCGACCTGCAGCAGGCCATGAGCCGCGCCGCCTACCCCATGGTCAACGTCCAGGCCATCAGCCTGTCGGGGCCGCGTGATGCACGCGCGGCCATGCATGCCATCGAAGAAAGCTTCTGCCAGGTGGTGCTCGACCCACAGTTCGTCGATATCGGCGTCAGCCAGGAAGGCCGTGACTGGCGCATTGTGCTGGCCCGGCCGTTGCTGAGTGGGCGCCTGGGCGACTGGCAGGCCGAGGGGCAGAAGGTGCTGCAGGAAATCAACGCCGCGCGCAAGGTGCCGCGCCAATGCGGCGGCCAGCCGTTCGCCGCCGCCCCCGCGCTGAGCTGGAGCACGGTACTGGCCGGGGTCGCCGCCAACCACACGCGGGCCATGGCTAACCAGAACTTCTTCGACCACATCGACAAGGATGGCCGTACCCCCGGTGACCGGGCGGAACTGGCCGGCTACCTGTACCAGCAGATCGGTGAGAACATTGCTGCCGGGCGTGACACCGCACGCAAGGTGGTCGATGGCTGGCTGGACAGCCCGGGCCATTGCGCCACGCTGATGAACCCCGACTTCCGCGAAATGGGTGCTGCCTATGCGGTAGACCCGAAGAGTGATGCAGGCATCTACTGGACCGGGTTGTTCGGCACACCGCAGTAATCCAGCCTGACGCGGCCCTTGTAGGAGCGGCCTTGTGTCGCGATGGGGCGCGTAGCGGCCCCAGATATTAGTGTCAACGCCAACATCGCCAGGGCCGCTTTGCGGCCCTATCGCGACACAAGGCCGCTCCTACAAAAAGCACGCAAGACCTCAACTACTTGCGCGTAGCTCCAGGGCCGTACAGCCAAACCTGCGCCGCACACACTTGCCCAGGTAACTGGCATCGCCCAACCCCACTTCATCGGCAATTTGCGCCAGGCTGTGGCTGGAGTTGAGCAAGCGCCAGCGTGCCTGCTGCAAGCGCACCTCCAGCCACCAGGCCTTGGCGCTCATGCCGTGGCTGGCCTGAAACTGTCGATCCAGCTGGCGCCGGCTGATGCCCAGTTCAGCAGCCAGCTGCTCCACCGCCAACGGCGTGCCCAGGTGATGACGCATCAGCGCCTGCGCTCGCTGCACCTGCCGGCCCTGCCCGGCGCCCAGCTCCAGTGAGCGCAAGGCATGGCGGCTGTCACGGGTTTCGTCCACCAGCATGTCGGCCAGGCCCTTGAGCGCACGGGTTCGCCCGCAGGCGCGGGACAACAGCGCGACGGCCAGGTCGATGGCAGCAGTACCGCCAGCGCACGTGATGCGGCTACCGTCGATGCAATACAACTGCTCGCGCAGCACCTGCAACTGTGGGAAGGCGGCACGAAATTCGGCTTCGTGGCGCCAATGCACCACCACCTTGTGCCCCCGCAGCAGCCCGCAGGCGGCCAGCAGGAACGCGCCATTGTCGACCCCCACCAGCTTCACGCCGGCTTTGCCGGCCTGCCTGAGCAAGGCCTGGTAGCGTGGTGCCAGGGCTGCAGTGGCCATGGCGTTGCGCCCGCCGAACACCACCAGGTAGTCGAAACTGGCCAGTTCAAGCTGACCGGCAACGGCCTCGACCTGCAACACCGCACCACTGCTCGATGGCACCGGGTCGAGGCTGAGCCCCGCCACGGTCCAGCTGCAATAACGCTGCTGGCTGTAGTCCTCGTCGTCGGCGCTGAAACGCAACTTGTCGAGAAAGGCGCCGAACGGCAACAGGGCAAAATCCGGTAACGGCAAGATCAACAAGCGGATGTCAGGCAGCATGATGTTGCGTCCAGAAGCGACTATTGAATGTCCAGATAATACCCTGCCGACTCCCGCCTCGCGCCATAGACTGGCACCCTCCAAATCAACAAGGCATTTCCCACATGGCACTCGACACCTGGCTCATCTACCTGCTGGCCAGCATCGGCCTGTCGCTGACCCCAGGCCCCAACAGCCTGCTGGCGCTGACCCACGGCGCCCTGTATGGCGCACGCCGGACGTTGTTCACGATCGTCGGCGGCGTTTTCGGCTTCAGCGCCCTGATTGCCCTGGCCATGTTCGGCCTCAGCGCTTTGTTGCAGGCTTCGGCCTCGGTGCTGAGCGTGCTCAAGTGGGTGGGCGGTGCTTACCTGATCTGGCTGGGCATTCAGCTGTGGCGCAGCCCCGGCCTGCACCTGGAGTTGACCGAGCGCAGCGCGCGGCTTGGCAATGCTGGCCTGTTCCGCCAGGGCCTGCTGTCGGCCATGGCCAACCCCAAGGTGTTGCTGTTCTATGGCGCGTTCCTGCCGCAGTTCATCGACCCGCAACGTGGGTTGCTGCTGCAGTTCGTGGTGATGGCGGCGACGTTTGCCAGCGTCGAATTCCTGGTCGAATACCTGCTGGCACGCCTGGCATTTCGCATTCGGCCTTGGCTGGCCAAGGGGGGTAAAGGTTTCAACCGCTGCTGCGGTAGTTTGTTTGCCTTGATTGGTGTTGCCTTGCCGCTTGGCCGATAACGCCGCACGGTATTTGTGGGAGCGGCCTTGCGTCGCGATTGGGCCGCAAAGCGGCCCCGGCGATTTTGCATGTTGCCAAAATCCTGGGGGCGCTTCGCACCCCTTTCGCGACGCAAGGCCGCTCCCACAGGGATTGCCACATCCTTCAGGCTCGGCGTGCTTTGGCCAGGAAGATGAGCAAGGCAACACCCGGCAACGCAGCCCCCACCAGCGCCACGCCCTGCCAGCCAAACTGGCTGAATAGTGCACTGGCCACCGCCGACCCCAGCGCCCCACCGAGGAAGATGCTGGTCATGTACACCGCATTCAGCCGCCCACGGCTGGCCGGGTCCAGTGCGTACACTTCGCGCTGGCCGATGACCATGTTCATCTGCACGGCAAAATCCAACAGTACGCCAGTGAGGCCCAGGCCAATCACGCTAAAACCCGGCACGGTCAGCCCCAGCAACAAGGCTGCCGGCGCCAGCAGCAGTGCCAGCAGCGAACCCGCCCGGGCATGCCCGGCATCGGCCAGGCGGCCGGCCATTGGCGCAGCAACCGCACCCACCGCGCCGACCAGCGCGAACACGGCAATCTGACTCTGCGACAAACCATGCTCACCCGCCAGCGCCATTGGCACCGCTGTCCAGTAAAGGCTGAATGCCGCGAACATCAAGGCCTGGTACAGCGAACGCTGGCGCAGCAGCGGATAGCGGCGTAGCAGGGTGAGCAGCGACAGCATCAGCCCGGCATAGCTGGCCTTGTGCTCGGGCCGACGCTGCGGCAGGGTCAGGGCCAGCAACAGGATGATTGCCAGCATGACCCCGGCAGCGCCAATGAACACCGCACGCCAGCCGAAGTGGTCAGCCACCAGGCTCGCCAGTGGTCGCGCCAGCAGAATGCCCAGCAACAGGCCACCCATGATGTTGCCGACTACCCGGCCGCGCTGCTGCTCTGGCGCCAGATGCGCCGCCAGCGGGATAAGCATCTGCACCGCCACCGAACTGAAGCCGATCAGCAAGGCGTAACCCAGGAACAATTGGCCCTGACCGCTGCTGCTGGTGCCCGCCAGCAGCAGGCTGACACAGGCCAGCACGGCGGTTGCCACCATCAGGCGGCGATTTTCCAACAGGTCGGCCAGCGGCACCAGCAGCAGCAGGCCCAGGGCATAGCCCAGCTGGGTCAGGGACACGATCAGGCTGGCGTGTTCGGTGGACAGCCCCAGGTCCGGGGCGATCAGCCCGACGATGGGCTGGGCATAGTAGATGTTGGCAACGATCGCGCCGCAGCAGAACGCCAACAGCACGACCAGGGTCCGGCTCAGGCCGGCGGCTGCCGGTTGCGCTGCGGCAAGGGAAGGGTTCATGCGAGGTTCCTCGACAAGGGGTGGTATATGCCGGCCACCTTACCCATGCACGCCCTTGGCGAGAATCCAACCCCGGCGCAACGCGGCTTTGCGCGCTGCGCAACACTAGGCGCCACGCTTCAACAAGTTTTCGCAAAAGTCGATGAATGCGTTCACGCGCCGTGAGCCACGGTGGTTGGGCAGGTACAGGGCGTTGATGCTGTCGTTGGCCGTGCCCGGGCTGACCTGCCAATCGGGGAACACCCGTTGCAGGCGCCCAGCCGCTACATCCTCACGCACCAGCCAGTCGGCCAGCAAAGCAATGCCACTGCCCGCCAGTGCGGTTTCGCGCAACATGTCGGCGTTGGCGCTGCGCAAAGGCCCGCTTACATCCAGTTCAAGGCTTTCCTGGGCACGGGTCAGGCGCCAGGGCCGCGCTTTCTGGCCATAGCGAAAACGCAGGCAGGCATGGTCAAGCAACTGCCGGGGATGCTGCAGCGGTTCATGCCCGGCCAGGTAAGCCGGGCTGGCCACCAGCCAGCGCTGGAAGCGACCGAGCTGGCGGCACACCAGTTCGTCATTGGGCGAGGGGTCGCCCAGGCGGATCGACAGGTCATAGCGCCCATCGAGCAGGTCATCCAGGCGGTCGCTGAGGTCGATGTCCAGCTCCAGCGCCGGGTACCGCGCCAGGAACGGCCCCAGGTGCGGGGCGATGACCCGTCTGCCGAACTCTACCGGCAGGCACAGGCGCAGCACGCCAACAGGCTCTTCACCGCGATCAGCGACGCTGGCATCGGCTTCGTCCAGCGCCTCGAAAATACCCCGCGCACGCTCGTAATAGCGGGCACCGGCCTCGGTCAGGCTGACCTGGCGCGTCGAACGATTGAGCAAGGTAGCGCCCAATGCCGTTTCCAGGGCATCGACCAGCCGCGTTACCGACGATGTCGCCAGCCCAAGCCGGCGCGCAGCAGCAGAAAAGCCCTGGGCATCGACGGTGGCCACGAACATTTTCATCGCCAGAAGTTTGTCCATTTGCGGCCCGCTTCCCAAAACTCGGAAAGTTCTTACAAACAGCAGGGCGGGTCAAGAAGCGCGCCGCACGACAATTGCGTCCATAGTGGAATCTCTCCCTTTCAGACGAGGTTTTCCATGACACCGAGCAACCTGCTGGCTGCCCTGCCCCCCTGTGACCCCACCCGTGCCGAGCGTGTAGACGAACTGCTCAGCCGCCCTGGCGTGCGTGTGGAGCGTATTGTTTCCAGCGGCCAGGCCAGCCCGCCCGGCTTCTGGTACGACCAGGCCGAGGGCGAATGGATCGTGCTGCTCAGTGGTGCTGCGGGCCTGCGCTTTGAGCATGAGAGCCATACCCGGCTGCTGGCACCGGGCGACTGCCTGGACATCCCGCCGCATTGCCGCCACCGCGTGGAGTGGACCGCCCCTGGCACAGCCACCATCTGGCTGGCGGTGTTTTACAGCAGCAGCACCCCTTGGCCGGCGTGAAAGGCTGGCGACTGCCAAGCCTGGCAATGCATCGTTGAACATTGCGTAAGCAGCATAAACACCTTGTTTACTGCAGTTTTCAACACCTGATCTAAACTTTTAGCCACACCTTGGCAAGTTCAGCCCTGCGACAATCAGCCTCATAAAATTATGTACCAACTTGTTAATTAGCAAGCTAAGGGCTTAGACTGCGCGCATTCCACCTGCTGAGATCCCTGGCATGAAAGAAACACCGCGCGCCTTTGGCGCCACAAACATCATCCTGATCGGCTTGGGCGTGGTCATCGCCCTGCTCGGTCTTCTCCTGGCTGCTGGCGGTGTCAAGCTGGCCGGCCTGGGCGGCTCCTGGTACTTCCTGATCGGCGGCCTGGCCATGGCCATTGCCGGTATTCTCATCGCTCGCCGCAAGAAGGCCGGTGCCTGGCTGTATGCACTGTTCCTGGTCGGTACTGCCATCTGGGCACTGATCGACGCTGGCCTGGTGTTCTGGCCGCTGTTCTCGCGCCTGTTCATGTTCGGCGCGATCGGCATGGTGGTGGCACTGGTCTACCCGCTGCTCGCGCGCGCCAACGGCGCCAGCGCCGGCCGTGGTGCCTACGGTGTAGCCGGGGTGATGGCCGTGGTGCTGGTGATCGCCGCCGGCAACATGTTCGTTGCCCACCCCAGCGTCGCCCCTACCGGCAAAGGCCCGGGCATGACCCCGGTCGAAGCCGGCAAGGAGCAGAAAGACTGGGCCCACTACGGCAATACCGAAGGTGGCAGCCGCTTCGCCGCGCTGGACCAGATCAACCGCGACAACGTCAACAAGCTGCAAGTGGCATGGACCTACCACACCGGTGACGTCGCCCTCAGCGATGGCAACGGTGCCGAAGACCAGCTGACCCCGCTGCAGATCGGCAACAAAGTGTTCATCTGCACCCCGCACAACAACCTGATCGCCCTTGATGCCGACACCGGCAAAGAGCTGTGGAAGAACGAAATCAACGCCCAGTCCAAGGTCTGGCAGCGTTGCCGTGGCATGGCTTACTTCGACGCCACTGCCGCCATCGCCCAGCCAACCCAGCCGAACAGCTCGCCGATCACCGGCGGTAGCGTGGCTGCTGGCGCCAACTGCCAGCGTCGCCTGCTGACCAACACCATCGATGGTCGCCTGATTGCCGTCGACGCCGACAACGGCGAGTTCTGCCAGGGCTTCGGCAACAACGGCCAGGTCGACCTCAAGGCCGGCCTGGGTGCGGTACCGGACTCCTACTACCAGCTGTCCTCTGCGCCGCTGATGGCCGGCACCACCGTGGTGGTCGGCGGCCGTGTCGCCGACAACGTCCAGACCGACATGCCTGGCGGCGTGATCCGTGGTTTCGACGTGATCACCGGTGAAATGCGCTGGGCCTTCGACCCGGGCAACCCTGAAGATCGCCAGGCACCGCAGGGCGACAGCACCTATGTGCGCAGCACCCCGAACAGCTGGGCACCGATGTCCTACGACCCGGCGATGAACACCGTGTTCCTGCCAATGGGCTCGTCGTCCACCGACATCTATGGCGTTGAGCGCAACAAGCTGGACCACACCTATGGCGCTTCAGTGCTGGCCCTGGACGCCGCTACCGGCAACCAGAAGTGGGTGTTCCAGACCGTGCACAACGACCTGTGGGACTTCGACCTGCCCATGCAGCCGAGCCTGATCGACTTCACCAAGGACGACGGCAAGTCGGTACCTGCGGTAGTGATCGGTACCAAGGCCGGGCAGATCTACGTGCTCGACCGCGCCACCGGCAAGCCGCTGACCCAGGTCGATGAAGTACCGGTCAAGCCAAGCAACATCCCTAACGAGCCGTACTCCCCAACCCAGCCGAAATCGGTGGGCATGCCGCAGATTGGCGCGCAAACCCTGACCGAGTCGGACATGTGGGGCGCCACTCCGTATGACCAGCTGCTGTGCCGTATCGACTTCAAGAAAATGCGCTACGACGGCCTGTACACCGCGCCGGGCACCGACCTGTCGCTGAGCTTCCCGGGTTCGCTGGGTGGCATGAACTGGGGCAGCCTCTCCACCGACCCGGTGCATGGTTTCATCTTCGTCAACGACATGCGCCTGGGCCTGTGGATCCAGATGATCCCGTCGCAAAACAAAGGCGGCGCAGCTTCTGGTGGTGAAGCACTGAACACCGGCATGGGCGCGGTACCGCTCAAGGGCACCCCGTATGCGGTGAACAAGAACCGCTTCCTGTCGGTAGCCGGTATTCCGTGCCAGGCGCCGCCGTTCGGCACCCTCACCGCCATCGACATGAAAACCCGCCAGGTGGCCTGGCAGGTTCCAGTGGGCACCGTTGAAGACACCGGCCCGCTCGGTATCCGCATGCACCTGCCAATCAAGATCGGCCTGCCAACCCTCGGCGGCACCCTGTCGACCCAAGGCGGCCTGGTGTTCATCGCCGGTACCCAGGACTTCTACCTGCGCGCCTACGACAGCAGCAACGGCAGCGAAATCTGGAAGGCTCGCCTGCCAGTGGGCAGCCAGGGCGGCCCGATGACCTACGTCTCGCCGAAGACCGGCAAACAGTACGTGGTGATCACCGCTGGCGGCGCGCGCCAGTCGACTGACCGTGGCGACTACGTGATTTCTTACGCTCTGCCGTAAGACCGCGTCGCCCCCTTCGCGAGTAAACCCGCCCCCACAGGTTCTGCCTCGATCCTTGTGGGAGCGGGCACGCCCGCGAATGGCCCCAAGAACATTTCGAGACAGAGCAATGCCATCCGCAATTCGCATCACCCCCACCCTGCTGCTGGCCCTGGCCAGCACTACCGCCCTCGCCAACGATGACCTGCTGACCCGCAGCACCCTTACCGGTGACTGGGCCGGCCTGCGCCACCAGTTGGAAGAAGACGGCGTGAAAATCACCGGCGACTACAGCGGAGAAACTGCCTACAACGCCCACGGTGGCCTGCACCGCTCGGCACGCTATTCGCAGAACATCAAGCTGGGCGTGCAGTTCGACCTGTCGAAACTGTACGGCCTGGACAACGGCGGCAAGGTCCAGCTGACCATCAACGACCGCCGTGGTAACAGCGCCTCGGAGGACCTGGTGGGCAACCGCCTGCCGATCCAGGAGAACTTCGGTGGCCTGTACACCCGCCTGACCGAGCTGAGCTACGAGCGCACCCTGTTCACCCCGGCGCTCAACGTCAAGCTGGGCTACATGGCCATGGGCAACGACCTCGGCGGCCTGGACAGCGGCATCCTGTGCAATTTCATGAACGCCGGCTTCTGCGGCCACCCGCTGAACATGTCCGGTGGCAGCGGCTGGACCAACTACCCCAACGCCCACCTCGGCGTGCGGGTGAAGTATGACCTGTCACCTGCCTGGCAGCTGCGCGTGGCGGCGTTCAACGTCGACCCCGAGAGCAACGGCAACTCCAGCCGTGCCTGGCACCTGGGCCCCAAGCACACCACTGGCACCGTGGTACCGGTGGAACTGGTGTACAAGCTGCAGGGTGAACTGCCGGGCGAGTACAAGCTGGGCTACTACTACGACAGCTCCGACGTGAAACGCATCGGTAGCGACGACGAAGTGTCTGGCCGCGGTGGTCATTACTTGCTGGTCGACCAGGCAGTATGGAACGACCAGACCTTGCCGGGCCGCAGCCTGCATGCCTTTGGCCAGTACTCGGCATCGAGCAAGGCCGCCTCGCCGTTCACCAAGTGGTATGGCGCTGGCGTGGTGCTGTACAAACCGTTCGAAGGCCGCCCGAAGGATACCGTGGCGCTGGGTTACGGCCGCGCCGTGCCCAACCCGCGTAGCCGCGATGTGCTGGAAGATAGCGCGCTCAACGCTGGCCAGCAGTTCCCCGATATCGACAGCGCCGAGCAGCTGATCGAGCTGAGCTATGGCTACCAGGCCACGCCGTGGCTGAACCTGCGTCCGGATGTGCAATACATCATCGAGCCGGGGGCGTTCTCCGGGAAAGACATCGACAACGCGCTGGTGGTGGGCCTGCAGGTCAAGGCAACTTTCTAAACTGCCAACAAGGCAATAGCGCCAACCTGACCTGTTAACCCGGTTAGTTGTAGGAGCGG
The DNA here is from genome assembly GCF_039673335.1 of Pseudomonas sp. TWI929. Taxonomy (NCBI): domain Bacteria; kingdom Pseudomonadati; phylum Pseudomonadota; class Gammaproteobacteria; order Pseudomonadales; family Pseudomonadaceae; genus Pseudomonas; species Pseudomonas sp. TWI929. Next base: position 10,643 of record NZ_JBDJLK010000047.1, on the reverse strand, counting down.
CCTTGTGTCGCGATAGGGCTGCAAAGCAGCCCCAGCAATTTGTGCATCCATGCTGAAATCCTGGGGCTGCTCCGCAGCCCTATCGCAACACAAGGCCGCTCCTACAAAGGCCTGGCAATTGACGCAAAGTAGTATCTGACTGGCACACCCCTTGCCCCCGGTCTTTACTCAACCCTTCACTGCAAGGGAGTGCATGGCGAATGAGCAGCGCAACGGAAGGCAAGCTGAACGTTTGGGCACTTACCGCCCTGGTTGTGGGTTCCATGGTCGGTGCCGGTATCTTCTCCCTCCCCGCCACCTTCGGCCGCGCCACCGGTGGCCTTGGCGCAATCATCGCCTGGTGCATCGCCGGCCTCGGCATGCTGATGCTGGCCTTCGTGTTCCAGACCCTCGCCCGCCGCCGCCCGGATCTCGACTCGGGCATCTACGCCTATGCCAGCGCCGGCTTCGGCAGCTACCTGGGCTTTGCCTCAGCGTTCGGTTTCTGGGCCGGCACCTGCATCGGCAACGTCTCCTACTTCATCCTGATCAAGTCGACACTCGGCGCATTCTTCCCGGTATTCGGCGACGGCAACACGGTCGCCGCCATCGCTGCGTCCTCGGTGCTGCTGTGGGCCTTTCACTTTCTGGTGCTGCGCGGCGTGCAGCAGGCGGCGGTGATCAACAGCATCGCCACAGTGGCGAAGATGATCCCGATCCTGGTGTTCATCGTGGTGATCTTCGCCGCGTTCGACAGCGACCTGTTCAGCCAGAACTTCTGGGGCGTCGCCGCAGCCGGCCCGGCCGCCGACCTGGCCCACCTCGACGACTACGGCCGGGTCGGGCATGCCGCCGCCGAATTGCTGCCGCCAGGTGAATCGCTGTTCGAGCAGGTACGCAGCACAATGCTGGTGACCGTGTTCGTGTTCCTCGGCATCGAAGGCGCCAGTGTGTATTCACGCTATGCCCGCAACCGCCGCGATGTCGGCATCGCCACGGTGCTGGGCTTTGTCGGCGTGCTGTGCCTGCTGGTGCTGATCACCCTGCTTAGCTACGGGGTGATGCTGCGCCCAGAACTGGCCGGGCTACGCCAGCCGTCGATGGCTGGGGTGCTGGAGGCAATCGTCGGGCGCTGGGGGGCGATCTTCATCAGCATCGGCCTGATCATTTCGGTGCTGGGCGCCTACCTGTCGTGGACGCTGTTGGCCGCCGAGGTGCTGTACTCGGCCGCACATGACCAGGCCATGCCCGCCTTTCTCACCCGGCAGAACCCGCACCAGGTGCCTGCGGCGGCGCTATGGCTGACTACCTTGTTCGTGCAGCTGTTCCTGCTGCTGACCTGGTTTACCGAGTATGCCTTTACCCTGGCACTGGAGCTGACCAGTTCGCTGACCCTCATCCCCTACCTGCTGGTGGCAGCCTATGCGCTGAAGCTGGCGGTGAGCCGGGAGACGTATGAGCAGCAAGCCGGCGAGCGTGGCAAGGACTTGCTGGTAGCCTTGCTCGCAACTGCGTATGCGGTGCTGATGGTGTGGGCGGGTGGCATGAAGTACCTGCTGCTCTCGGCAGTGATCTACGGGCCGGGGACAGTGCTGTACATCAAGGCGCGCAGGGAGCAGCAGCGGCAGGTGTTCCGCGGGTTTGAGCGGGCGGTGTTTGCGGTGGTGGTGCTGGGGGCGGTGATTGCCGTTTACGGGTTGGTCAGTGGGGCGATCGAGATCTGATTTTCAAGCTGATGGCCCATTCGCGGCGGTTCGACGCCTCGATGAGCCCGCTCCCACAGGGATACCACAACCTTCAGACCCAGTGCAGTACCTGTGGGAGCGGGTTCATCGAGGCGTCGAACCGCCGCGAAGAAGCCAACACCGTCAATCCTGCTTGAGGTAGTCCACCAGCTTGAGCAGCATGGCATCACAGCCCTGCAACTGCTCGACACTGACAAACTCATCCGGCTTGTGCCCCTGGTCCATGCTGCCAGGCCCGCACACCACGGTCGGGATACCCGCTTGGTCGAACAGCCCGCCTTCGGTACCAAACGCCACCGTGCCGAATTTATCCGAACCACTGAGCAACGCCACCAACCGCGCTGCCTCGCTGTCCTCTGGTGTAGCCAGCCCCGGGTAGGCACTCAACGGCTCCAGGCGAATGGCGCTGTCGGCATTGACCTTGCGCATACGCGGCAGCAGTTCGGCCTCGGCATAAGTCTGCAACTGGTCGGCCACCGCCTGCGCCTCGAACCCCGGCAAGGCGCGCACCTCAAAATCGAATTCGCACTCGGCCGGCACGATGTTCAGCGCCCTGCCCCCTTTGATCACCCCGGTCTGCACCGTGGAGAACGGTGGGTCAAAGCGCTCGTCGTGATGCTCAGGCAATGCCAGGGCATCGCCGATATCTCCCAGCTTGCCAATCAGCTTCGCCGCATACTCGATGGCATTCACCCCATACGGTGCATACGCCGAGTGACAGGCTGCGCCATGCACCTGGCAGCGCATCGCCAACTTGCCCTTGTGCCCCAGCACCGGCTTTAGCTCGGTGGGCTCGCCAATCAGGCACAGGCGCGGTTTGTGCGGGCGCTGCTCAAGCGCGGCCAGCATCGAGCGCACGCCCAGGCAGCCGACTTCCTCATCATAGGAGAACGCCAGGTGTACCGGCATGCGCAACGGCTGGGCGAGGAACGCTGGCACGGCTGCCAGCACCGAAGCAATGAAGCCTTTCATGTCGGCCGTGCCGCGACCATACAGGCGCCCGTCGCGCTCGCTCAGGGCAAACGGCTCGACCGTCCAGGCCTGGCCGTCCACCGGCACCACATCGGTATGCCCCGACAGCACCACGCCGCCAACGTCTTTTGGGCCAATGGTGGCGAACAGGTTGGCCTTGGTGCCCTCAGGGTTATGGAACAGCTCGCACTCCACCCCCAGCTCGGCCAAATAGTCACGGATGAAGCCGATCAGCGCCAGGTTGGAGTCGCGGCTGACCGTGGCAAAGCCGATCAGCCGGGCCAGCAGCGCGCGGCTGGCAAACTCACTCATCGCCCGGCACCCCGTAGCTTGGTGCGGCGGTCGGGTTGAGGGCACGGGTAACGTAATCCTGCATCTGTGGGCGGTATGCCTGCCACAGGCCATCGAGCGCGCCGATCGGGTCGGCATCGGCCCAGTCAACGCGCAGGTCCACCAGTGGCCAGGTCAGCTCGCCGGCGATCTTGAGCGCCGCAGAGTGCACTGGCCCGGCTTCGCCGCCAGCAGCCATCGCCGCATGCATGGCCGCCAACAGGCGGTCGGCCAGGTGCCCGCCGGCCTGTTCAAAGGCCAGCACCATCGCTTCGATGACCTGGGTCGAGGACAGCAGGTTGCCGGCCGCTGCGCAGTGTTCACCGGCCACGGCATTGTGCGTACCCAGCGCCTCGCGGCCTGTGAACAAGGCCACCTGGCCTTGGCTGTCGATCACCGTGACCTGGCGGTACTCGCTCCAGCCATTGGCGCTCAGCACCCGGTCCAGCGCTGCGGCAGGCGGCAGCTGGCCCTGCTCCAGGGCATCGAGAATCTGCGGACCCAGCGCCGGCAAGGTGATGTTCTGGGTGGAGACCGCGCCCACACCGGCACGTACCCATGGGCAACGGGCGCCCACGGCGATGCTCGACGAGCTGATGGCGATACCGACCTGGCCAGTTTCCTGGCAACGACCAATGATGGAGAAAGTCATGTCATGGTTCCTGATGTGCTGTGCGATACACGGCATTCTGGGTGGAACCTTCGGGCAGGCGAAACGACCTTTTTCCGAGGGGTTGCAGAGGAAAAAACTATGGCCCCGCAAAACCCGTCAGCAGCGCTGGAAAAACCCTGGCATCTGGCGCCTCAGGCCAGAGGAATCAAGGCCTTCGCCGTTTTATCGGCAAGCACCAGCTAAATACTATTTTCGTCATTTGCGCAGCATCCCTAGTCTGGCTCCAGGCAACGGCGGTCCTCCAAACCGACCTGACAAAAACCGCCTGAACAAGGGCTCGGACATGACACTGAACAATCTCGAAATCGACACCCTCGTGGTCGGCGCCGGCCAGGCCGGCGTGGCCATGAGCGAACACCTGAGCAAGCTTGGCGTGCCGCACCTGGTGCTGGAGCGCAACCGTATCGCCGAGGCCTGGCGCACCGGCCGTTGGGACTCGCTGGTAGCCAACGGCCCGGTCTGGCACGACCGCTTCCCGGGCCTGGAATTCAACCTCGATGCCGACGCCTTCGCCGGCAAGGACCAGGTTGCCGACTACTTCGAGCAGTATGTACGCAAGTACAACCTGCCAGTACGCACCGGCATCGAAGTGAAGAAAGTGGCGCGCAACAGCGACCGCCCCGGCTTCACCATCGAAACCAACCAAGGCGTGATTCGCGCCAACCGCGTGGTCGCCGCCACCGGCCCGTTCCAGAAGCCGGTGATCCCGGCCATCGCGCCGAAAGACGCCAACCTGCACCAGATCCACTCCGCCGCCTACTTCAACCCCGAGCAACTGCCCGAAGGCGCAGTGCTGGTGGTGGGGGCCGGCTCGTCCGGCGTGCAAATCGCCGAAGAGCTGATGCGTGCAGGGCGCCAGGTGTACCTGTCGGTTGGCGCCCACGACCGCCCGCCACGCGCCTACCGCAACCGCGACTTCTGCTGGTGGCTGGGCGTGCTGGGTGAGTGGGACGCGGAGATCGCCAAGCCCGGCCGTGAGCACGTGACCATTGCCGTGAGCGGTGCCCGCGGCGGCCACACCGTGGACTTCCGTGCCCTTGCCCATCAGGGCATGACCCTGGTTGGCCTGACCCAGTCGTTCGAAAACGGCGTGGCGCGCTTCCAGGACAACCTGGTCGAGAACATCAACCGTGGCGACGAAAACTACCTGGCCCTGCTGGATGCTGCCGATGCCTACATCGAGCGCAACGGCCTGGACCTGCCGGAAGAGCCCGAAGCACGCAAGCGCCTGGCCGACCCGCAGTGCATGACCAACCCGCTGCAACAGTTGGACCTGGCCAAGGCCGGCGTCAGCAGCATCATCTGGGCCACCGGCTACGGTGTGGACTTCAGCTGGCTGCAGGTGGACACCTTCGATGCCAACGGCAAGCCCCAGCACCAGCGCGGCGTGGCCCGCGAGCCAGGCGTGTACTTCCTTGGCCTGCCATGGCTGTCGCGCCGTGGCTCGTCATTCATCTGGGGCGTATGGCACGACGCCAAGCACGTCGCCGGGCACATCGCCACGCAACGCACCTATACCGCCTACCGCGACCGCGAACAGCGCGAAGCGGCTGAGCAAGACAACACGATCAGCAATGTCAGCACCCTCGGAGCCCACTGATGCCTACCCATACTCGCATCCGCATGTTCAACACCAAGGAAACCTACCCCAACCAGACCCTGGACAACGACCTGTGCCAGGCCGTGCGGGCCGGTAACACCATCTATGTGCGCGGCCAGGTCGGTACCGACTTCGAAGGCAAGCTGGTGGGCCTGGGCGACCCTCGCGCGCAGACCGAGCAGGCGATGAAGAACGTCAAGCAGCTGCTTGAAGAAGCCGGCTCCGACCTGTCGCACATCGTCAAGACCACCACCTACATCACCGACCCGCGCTTCCGCGAGCCGGTGTACAAGGAAGTGGGCAAGTGGCTCAAGGGCGTGTTCCCGATTTCCACCGGGCTGGTGGTGGCCGGGTTGGCCCAGGCCGAGTGGCTGATGGAGATCGACGTGATCGCCGTGGTACCGGATCAGGAATGACCGGCAGCCTGCACGGTGGGTGGCAGCTGCCGCCTGCCGTGCAACCACGCCTGGGTTACCCGTGCCGCCGCTTGCAGGCGCTGTGCTGCCGGCAAGTCGGCGGACGGCACTTCCACACTGATACCCAGCTCCGCCGGCAATGCCGCAAGCAACGCCGCCAGCGGCAGCTGCCCTTGCCCCGGCAGCAAGCGACCTTCACGCGCTTCCTGGATGATCAGCTCGTTCGCGGGTGCCTGCAGCGGTGCGTCGCACAACTGCACGGCGCGCAACAAACGCGAATCCACTGCAGCAATATCTGCCACCTGGCCACCGGAGCGGAACAGGTGCAAGGCATCGACCAACACGCCAGCGTTATCCTGCCCCGCACCCGCCACCACCGCGCAAGCCTGTTGCAGGGTCGCCACCGGCCGCCAACGCATGAACTCCAGGTCCACGCGCAAGCCATAACCACGCGCCAGTGCACACAGCGCCGCAAAGTTGCCGGTCAGCCGCGCAACATCGTCATCATCCCCGGACACCGTCAGGCTCTGTGCTCCCAACTCGGCACCTGCGGCCAGCAGCGCTTGGTAGTCGGCAACCTGGGTGTGTGCCGTCAACGAAACAAATTCGATGTCGGTAACACGTACGCCTTCCCCCTCCAATACCGCCCGCAGCTCACGCATCGCTTGGCTACCCACCGCAACGGGATAGGCCTGCGCCCCCGGCATTACCGGGTGCAGGCGCAACCCGACCGCGCTGAAGCCAGCGATGCGCGCCTCGCGTACCAGCCTGGCCGGCGCCAGCTCCAGTGCCGTCAGGTGCGCCACGCCAAGGCCATTCAATAGGTCGCCCTCCCGCCACTGAGGTCGAACACAAAGCCGGTGGTAAAGCTGCATTCCGGCCCGGCAATCCAGCTGACCATATTGGCGATCTCCTCGGCCTTGAGGAAGCGCCCCATGGGGATCTTGGCCTTGCTCGCAGCGATGTGCTCGGCGGTCATTTCGGCCATCAGCGGCGTCTCGACCATGGCCGGTGCCACGCAGTTGAGCAGCACGCCGTCCTGCGCCAGCTCTTTGGCCGCCGCCTTGGTGAAAGCGATGACCCCGGCCTTGGCTGCCGAATAGGCCGAGATGTACTGCACACCGTCCTTGCCGGCCATGGAGGCGATATTGACGATGCGCCCGTAGCGGTTTTCACGCATGTGCGGGATGGCGGTGCGGCAGCAATAGAACACGCCGTTCAGGTCGATGGCGATGACCTTGTCCCAGGCCTCTGGTGGGTATTCCCATGATGCCACTACCGGGCCATTGATGCCGGCGTTGTTGACCAGGATCTGCACCTGCCCCAAACGCGCCAGGGTCTCGGCAAAAGCCGCCTCCACCGAGGCCAGCGATGACACATCCACCGCTTGGCGCAGCACTGGCTCGAAGCCATTTTCAGCGCTGCTCCAACCATCGACGGCGAGGTCCCAGATCACCACCTGGGCGCCGGCAGCATGCAGCCGCTGGGCGATCGCCAGGCCGATGCCACGCATGCCACCGGTTACGATTGCGGTCTGGCCTTGCAGGTACTGGCTCATTGTTTTGCTCCATTTTCGACAGAAGGAATATCCGGCAAGCGACGCAGGTCACTGACCATGAACAGGTAGCACAGCGCACCTAGCACGGTGATCGAAGACACGAACGCCAGGGCCCAGACGAACGAGCCGGTCAGCGAAACGATGATGCCGATGGTCAACGGGGTGACGATGCCCGCCGCGTTGGCGAACAGGTTGAACAGGCCGCCGCTGAGGCCCAGCAAGCCTTTGGGGGCGATATCGGACACGATCATCCAGGCCAGTGCCGACATGCCCTGGGCGAAGTAGGCGATGCACAGGATGGCAATCACCAGCGCGTCGGACTCGACATAGTTGGCCAGCACGATCACCGAAGCGGTCAGCAGCCCGGCGATCACCGGCAGCTTGCGCGCCACGTTCAGCGAGTAGCCACGGCGCAGCAAGGCGTCGGACAGCCAGCCGCCGGCCAGGGTGCCGAGCGAGGCAGCAATGAACGGCAGCACCGCCACCCAGCCGACCTTCAGCCAGGGCATGTGCCGCTCGGTCACCAGGTAGGTGGGGAACCAGGTCAGGAAGAACACGTTGGTGGAGTTGCAGGCGAACTGGCCCAGGCAAATGCCCAGCATGTTGCGGTGCTTGAGCAGCGCCGGGATCTGCGACCAGTGGAACGACGTGGCCTTCTGCCCGCCATCGACCACCCCGCCACCGGCGGCGATGTAGTCCAGCTCGGCCTGGTTGGCCGTGGTCGACTGGTGCGGCTCATGGTATTTGCGCCACCACACCAGGCCATAGAGGATGCCCATCAGGCCAACGGCCAGCAGCAGAAAGCGCCAGCCGTAGGCATGCAGCACCCAGAACAGCAGCGGCGTCAGAAACGCCAGCCCGGTGTACTCGGCAAAGGTGTAGATACCGGTGGCCCTGGCCCGCTCGCTCTGCGGGAACCAGGTAGCCACCACCCGGCTGTTGGTGGGGAAGCACGGTGCTTCGGTGACCCCTACCAGAAAGCGCATGCCCAGCAACGACAAGAAGCCCTGTGCCAGCCCCTGCAGGCCGGTGAACAGCGACCATAAGGTCAGCGCCAGCCAGTAGGTGAGCTTGGTGCCCAGCCGGTCGATGAGGATGCCGCCAGGAATTTGCGCTGCGGCGTAAGTCCACGAGAAAGCGGAAAAGATCACCCCCATCATCGCCGCATTCAGGCCCAGGTCGGCACTGATGCTGGGCGCGGCAATGCCCATCACGCTGCGGTCGAGGTAGTTGATCATGGTACCGCCGGAAATCAGCGCCAGGATCATGAAGCGGGTGCGGGTGCGTTGCTGCGCACGCGCCGGGGTGTCGAACACCCCGAGGCTGGCGTTCTGTTCAGTGTTCATGACGATTGCTCTCTTGTTATTGGAATGGCAAGCAACAGGGTTCTAGGCGAACCCGAACAGTCGGCGCGGGGTGTCCCACATCACCGTGCGGCGCAGCCGGGCATCGGGCATCAGGCGTTCGGCCAGTTTCAGCAGCGGGCCGTAGTCCACCCGCGAGCGCTGGCGAATGAATGGCCAGTCCGAGCCCCATACACAAGCCTCGGCGCCAAAGGCTTCAAGCAAGGCGCAGACGTAGGCACTGCTCTGCTCCAGCAGGGCATCGGCTGCGGCAAACTTCTGCATGCCCGACAGTTTCACGCAGGCGCGGCCACTGTCGGCCAGCCGCAGCAACGCCTGGAAGCCGGCTTGTTGCACCCCGGCTGCCACATCCGGGCGGCCGCAATGGTCGATCAGCAGGCGCGCCTGCGAGCCTTGCAGCAGACCATGCAGGCCCAGCAACTGGTCTTCGCATACCTGTATCTGGGCGAACAGGCCAAGCTCGGCGAGCTTGCCGAACAACGGGTCAACGCCCTTGAGGCTGGATACCCCGTACAGCGCGGGGTTGAAGGCGATGCCGACCACGCCTTGCGCCTGCATTGCCGCCAGCGCGTCGAGGGTGGTATCCGCCTCAACCACCGCCACCCCCTTGAAGCGACCCTGCCCGGTGGCCAAGGCATGCAGCAGGCAACGGTTGTCGGTGTGATAGCCACTGTTCGGCCCGACCAACAAGGCATGTTGCACCCCATAGGCGTCCATCACCCGGGTGAACTGCTCCTGGGTGGCGACCTCCTGGCCGGAAGGAGCGTAAGGCGCGTCGGGGTGATAGGGAAAACGCGTGGGGTCAAACAAATGGTTATGGCAATCGATCTTCGCTTCATCAAAGATGTTCACGCAGCACTCCCTTCAAGCGCCACTGCGCTTGCCTGCAGATCTTGTTATTGTGCGCCGCGAGGGCGGTTAAGCTGGGGTTCACGATACTGCGTGGCCGGGTTTGACGCTCATACCCAGATGGCGAAGACCATAACCGAAGGTAATACACATGCTGCTTGGCAACGAAGGCGCAGACGCAAGCCCCATGGTGTTCAAACTGCGCCACATGGAAGTGTTCCGGGCAGTGATGCTGACTGGCTCTATCAGCGCCGCGGCCAAGCTGCTGTATGTGTCGCAACCCGCCGTGAGCAAACTGATCCAGTACATCGAGGGGCGCCTGACCTACCCGTTGTTCGAACGCATCAACAACCGCCTGGTACCCACGGCCGAGGCGCAGGTGCTGTTTCGTGAAGTCGAGCGGGTGTACCAGGCAGCGCTGGAGGTCAACGAGTGCGCCCTGGCACTGGGCGCCGGCGGCCAGCGCAAGCTGCGCATTTCGTGCAGCGCGTCATTGTCGACGGTGGTCATCCCGATTGCCCTGGCCCAGCTCAAGCGGGAGTCGCCATCGCTGAACATCGAATGGCAAACCTCGCTGATGGGCGAAATGCCCAACCAGATCCTGTCGAAGAAGGTCGACCTGTCGATTGCCGCCCTGCCGGTGGTGCACGACCACCTGCATTCGCAGGCGTTCATGCGCGGGCGCATGGTGGTGGTGATGCCACCCGGTCACCCGCTGGCTGGGCAGCCCGCGCTGACCTTGCAGCAACTGGATGGCCACCCCTTGCTGCTGTTCCGGCCCGACATGCCGTTCGGCAAGCTGCTGGCCGGGCACATTGAGCGGCGCGGCTTGCAGCTGAAATCACTGTTGTCGTTCACCAATGCCAACGAAGCTGTGGCGCTGGTCAAGCAAGGCATGGGCATCAGCGTGATCGACGAGTTCGTGGCGCAGGACAGCGGGTTGGCGGTGGTGCCATTGGCTGACGAGATTTACTTCGATATCAGCTTTGTCTATTCGCGCTTCGAGCCGCCGTCGCATGCGGCGCAGCATTTGATGCGGGTGTTGCAGGGGCAGGCGCAGAAGCTGGGGCGGGCGATTGCCACGAGCTGACTCATCAGGCCTGCACCATCCCCCTGTGGGAGCGGCCTTGTGTCGCGATAGGGGCGCAAAGCGGCCC